>JAZDLJ010000240.1:0-9479 GCA_043802115.1 bacterium
TATTCAAAATTTTTATTCCTCAGACCTCCTCTCCAACCACATACTAGACTCAAAATCACTATGATGCATCAATATAACCTCTGGAAGCTTATCGCAAATCCTAAAAAAATCATTTCCATCCTTCAGATCACGACCTCCCATATGTTGCTCTATCATAATCGCCTCTACTGGTTTTAACTTTATGTGTTGTTGGATTAGATAGACTGATTTAGATCCATGCAGCATAGGAAGTTCATCTTTTATACCCCAGCAATTATACTTTATCCACTCATTATTTGAGTTCTTCTTATACTTTGTCTCTTGGTAATAGAGATTGACCTTACAGAGATCATGAAGGAGACCAGTAATTATTATCCCTTCCTCATCTAATCTTTCAGCATTGAATTGCTTACACTTTTCATTGAGTAACTTATATACCTTTAAAGAATGATCTGCTAATCCTCCTGATGTATTATTATGGAATTTTGAACTGGCTGGTGCTGTGAAAAAGTCTGTCTCGGTAGTGAGATAGTTAATGAGGTTGGAAGAGGTAATCCGGGGAGATTTGTTGAGTAAGGTTAGGATTTCTTCTTTGGTTGTTTGGATTTGCTCTGGAGAGAACATTAGCGCTCCTATTTTTTTCAATCTAGCATAAACGATCTATAGTTGTCCATAACTTCTTGAAGTTCAGAGATAACCTTTTCCTTTAATTCTTCTGGAGTGTTTAAAAAAACTGGATTGAAAATTTTGCACTGAAAAGATATGCTATTAACTTTATTGAGTTATTTGTGCTAAGATTAGATTATTGAAAATTATTTATATATATAACCATAATATAAAAAAATCTTTGATCTGAGATAGTTGTATAATCCGCTCGAAGTTGGACACCCAATCCTATTTTAACTGGACAGTAAATCTCATCTAACTGGACAGCCAATCCGATCTAACCTGGACACCCAATCTTATTTTAACTGGACACTTTTTTCTCAAAATGAGATTAAGTGTTCAGAAAAATTGGATTTAGATCTCAGTTAAATTTCTTCCTCAGATTAATTTAATAGATTCGTTTATAATGTCTTCCAATAACCCTATAAAAAAGGAGGACATTATGAAGAAAAAGAGGAGGATAGCAATGCGTAAAATAAAAGAAATACTAAGGCTTCGTTATGAACGTAAGCTGAGCAACCGAAGCATTGGCAGGGCTTGTACGATATCTCCTACAACAGTAGGAGAATATCTGCAGAGAGCCGGGCAGGTGAGTATAGATTTTAAAAAAGTATCTCACTTAGATGATGAGGTTATTTATAAATTACTCTATCCAGAGAAAAAGGATAAAGAAATAGAAGTAAAGAAGATGCCAGAAATGGCTTACTTACATGAAGAATTAAAGAAGAAAGGAGTAACAGTTCAGATATTGTGGGAGGAATATAGGAGAAATAATCCAGAAGGATACAGTCGGAGTCATTTTTTTAAACTATACAATGAGTGGGGTAAAACCCTACACCCAGCCCTCCGAATGGAACATAAGGCAGGAGAGAAGATGTTTGTGGATTTTTCAGGGGATAAACCACATTATGTAGATCATTCAACAGGGGAGATGATTGATATAGAATTATTTGTGGCCGTATTAGGGGCAAGTTCCTATACATTTGCAACAGGCTTAAGAAGTCAGAATTTGGAGGATTGGATAAGAGGTCATATAAAGGCCTTTGAATATTTTGGAGGATGTCCAGAGATAATAGTGCCTGATAATCTTAAGGCAGGGGTAAAACGATCGTGTATCTATGATCCTGAGTTAAATCCGACGTATGCAGAGATGGCGGATCACTACGATGTAGCCGTACTACCGGCAAGACCCTATAAGCCCAAAGACAAGGCTAAAGTAGAAAATGCAGTGCTAAATGCTCAACGTAGGGTACTTGCAACCATCCGTAATAAAACCTTTTTTAGTTTATCTGAATTAAACCAAGGGATAGACGATGCCCTGGATGATCTAAATAGTCGTGAGATGCAAGTAGTTAAAAAATCGAGGAAACAATTATTTAATGAGCTTGACAAACCCGCATTAAGAGGACTTCCATCAAGGAGATTTGAGATATATAATTGGAAGAAGGCCAAAGTACACATAGATTATCATATAGAATTGGAATGGAGTTATTATAGTGTGCCCTACACTTATCTTCATAAACAGGTAGACCTAAAATTTAATGATCTGCTAGTGGAGATATATTATAAAAGTAAAAGGTTAGCCTCTCACCGCCGCAGCCAAAAAAAAGGGGGAGTTTGTAACTGATGAAAGTCATCGTCCTCCATCTCATATTAAATATCTTGAATGGACACCTGAACGACTAAAACACTGGGGCAAGAGCATAGGTATAAACACAGAGGCTTTAATGCAAGAGATAATGTCCTCACGCAAGCATGTTGAACAAAGTTTTAGAAGTTGTTTAGGGATATTGCGACTTTCTAAGACCTATTCACCAGAAAGACTGGAAAATGCCTGTAAGAGAGCCTTATCAATTGGAGGGACAAATTATAGAAGTGTAAAATCTATCTTAGAAAAAGGTCTGGATAAAGAAGTGGTTACAGAAGAAGAAACTAGATCGAAGATAATTGAACATGAAAACATAAGAGGACAAGATTATTATCAGGAGGTGTTATAATGTTTAATCAAAATACAATAGATAAGCTCAACAATTTGAAGCTATATGGTATGGCTCGTGCCTTTCAGGAGCATATTGAAAATCTTCGTTACAATGAATTAAGCTTTGAAGAAAGATTTGGGATGATCGTAGATAAAGAAATGACTACTAAAGAAAACAGAAGACTGACCACCCTTTTAAGAAAAGCAAGGTTAAAACAGAGCCAGGCAGCCATAGAAGATATAGATTTTAAAGCAGATCGAGGATTATTAAGGGAACAAATCATAACCCTTTCTCGAGGAGAGTGGATTAAACACAAACAAAATATAATTCTGAATATTCATAGCTCATATTTTTGTATCCGTGTTTTCTACATCTATTATTCCGGTCATTATTCGAGGGAGGAGGATGTCTCGTGCTTCTTTTAGGAGTTGGTTTTGAATGGTGAGATTTTCAATTTGGTTATCAATGGGTTCAACAATTGAATTAAATCTATCCATAATTTCATTACTTCCCTCTAATAATTCAATCTCTAACATATCATTTTTAGTAACTGAATTAAAAATGGCTCCACCACCTATTAAGTTATCTTTAAAAAAAATATTTTGTAATTGGTATAATAAAAAACTATTCCAATTTTTATTATGTCTTATTGATGCTAATCCTCTTCCTAAAATAATTTTCTCAATGGCTACATTTAATCTGCCAACGGGTGCTCTAACACTAAACAATATATCACCTTTTTCTGCCTTTCTATTTCCACTAGTACTCCAAGTATTATTTATTGGGAACCTATCTCCATAATCTTTTACTCCTTGATGGAATGGTAAACCATTACCGATTTCATTATAAAACTCAGATTTTGGACTTTGTCCCATAATCAGTTTGCAAGTATCCCCTAACTTCTTTCTCTTCCAACCAGCAGGTAAGCCAGTATCTTTATCAATCGATAGCTTTTCTCCATCAATCTTAAATCGAACAAACCACTCTTCATAAGTAATCTGTGCCATCTCTTCCAATAGTTTAATGCGTTTGAGATTGTTTTCTATCAAATCATCATAAGCAGATAAGATTGATGCTATTTTTTGTTGGGTTGGGAGTGGGGGGAGAAAAAAACTAAAATTTGATATGAGTTTTGCATTTACTCCAGGTTGTGCTGAACCACCTACAATTGACCAGATATATCCTTTAAAGATGTCAGATTCAATCAATCTTCCTATAAAACCTGGATCTGCTTTTTTTCCATTTATTTTAAATCTAATTAAATACGAAGCGAATATAGAATTTTCAACGTATCTTATTAATTTTGCATAACCAGTAGTATTTCCTGTACGAGCAACAACAATATCTCCTATACATAACTTATATTTTTCATAATCATCTTTGGAAATTGGGCAATAAGGCACAGTATCCCAATTTATAGTCTCGTTTACAATATCAGTAATTCTAAGAAATTTTGGACCGCTTTTATCAACAGTTGCAGATTCTGTGTACCCATACTGAATGCTGGTTGATATATCTCTTAGCTGTACTTTTTCCCATCCCACCTTCATATTTTAAACCCCTGAATCTTACCCATTAAACCAACAGATTCCGTATTAAGTATCGCCAATTCCTTCTGAATCTCTCTCATTCTTCCCTTATAATCAAAATCCTCATCTATCTGTATACTATACCCCACATATCGCCCAGGTGTGAGACTATAATCATTCTCCTTAATCTCTTCCAGGTTAGTAATCTTACAAAGACCTTCTATATCTTCATATTTACCATTAGGAAAATGTTCCTTGAGCCATTCGTTATTTGTGAAATCAACTTTTTCACCTCGATAAGCCTTTACAATAGCTGTAAGTCCTTCCATCTGTTCAGGTGAGAAATCGTTTATCGTAGTTGTCACTTTTCTAAAGGTGCTGCGGGCATCTATCATTAAGATTTTATCTTTGTTTTCTTTTTGTTTCCCTTTATCAAAGAACCATAAATGACAAGGTAATGAACGGGTATAAAAAAAATTATTGCCAACAGAGACAATGACATCAACATCCCTTGTTTCTATCAATTTTTGACGGATAAGTTTTTCTGAATTTCCAGCATCAGTAGCAGATGAGGCCATAACAAAACCGGCTCTTCCTTTTTCATTAAGATAAGAATAAAAATATTGAATCCATAAATAGTTGCCATTATCACATTTGGGTAAACCAAAAGGTAATCTTGTATCTTCCTTTACATAGTCTTTGTTTTTATCAACCTTATTAACATTGAAGGGTGGATTAGCCATTACAAAATCACACTTTCTAATTAGATTGTGCGGGTCAGAATAGAAGGTGTTGCTCTCGATTATCTTTCCTTCAATACCATGGATAGCAAGGTTCATCTTTGCCAGTTTGCTATTGTTAGTTTTAAGTTCTGTCCCATATATTTTAACAGCTTCATTGATCTGTTTATTAGTGTGACTTTTTATAAAATAACCTGTTTGGACAAACATACCACCTGAGCCACAAGCTGGGTCATGAATAATTCCCAATCCTACCACCTTTTTATCAACAGTCTCCAGCATCTCAATAACCAAGCTCTCATCTAAAGGTACTAAAAATATATCTAGGCCTTTGCATCATAACTACAACTACATTCAAAAAGGAGGTGAATAACCAATGCTTAATCAAATATTACTAAGTGGCAATTTAGGCGATGACCCGAAGATGTTTTATTCTTCAGAAGGAAAAGGTATCGTATCCTTTTCTCTAGCATTCCATTCTGGAAAGGATAAAACCGGTTGGATAAAGGTAACCTGCTTTAATCGTCTTGCCGAGATTACAGAAAAATATCTTCACAAAGGCGCAAGGATAGCGATAATAGGCATTCTTGACCAGCAAAAGTGGGAAGATGAAAACGGTAATAGTAAAAGCTCATTTCAGGTAATTGCCAATACACTTGAGTTCATTAAGACCGATGGACGTGGATTTGAGGAAGGTCAAAAGGATGGGGATCTTCCATTTTAAATGAGGAGAACTATGGACGAACAGATCAAAGAAATTCTAATTTCAGTAGCAACCCATGTCTTTAAGCAGGTATTAACAATCTTTAAAAATAAAGGGATTGAAAAAAAAGATGACAACACAAGAGATACAAACAAGAAATGAACGGGCACAAAAACTCAGGGTTATTCAATACAGCAATAATTCTTATTATGTTGAGTCAGCGGACGGGATGATCTGTTACAAGGTGCATATTGTTAATAATAATCTTTCCTGTACCTGCGGAGATTATATCAAACATAGTAAAAATGATCCAAATTTTAAATGTAAGCATATCTTAGCGGTCTTAGAATGTGATATTGAGGCAGGCGAGATGGAAATTGCCACATTCTTAGAAAAGAAGAGACCAAAATTAGATGAGAGATTCATAAAGGTGATAGAAGGCAGAGAGTTTGTTTTATATTCTGGCCTATTGGATTTAGGCCACCAGAAAGGAATATTAAGTATAGAAGTAGAGCCTCTGCAATATCCTCATAAGGATAATGGATATTTAGCAATCTGTAAGGCTAAAGTTATTTCTAAAAGTGGTGAGACATATGGTGATGTCGGAGATGCCAATCCTGAGAATTGTAATAGCCGTGTCTCAAAGCATCTTTTACGTATGGCCAGTACGAGAGCTATTGCCAGAGCCTTAAGAACATTCACAAATATCGGCATGACCTGCCTTGAGGAATTAGGGGATTTTAAAGAAGTCCTTGGTGAAAATTCAAATTTAGAGAAAGCAAAAGTTCAAAGGAAATTTCCCAAAAAGACAGAAAAAGAAACTAAACCAGAGATTAAATCAGTGCCAAAACCAGAAGAAAAACCAAAGGAAATCCCTCAAGCAAAACCAACTAAAGAAAAACCAAAAGAAGATATTCCAAAACAAGCAGCAAAAACAGAAGAACCAACTTTTAAGATGAGTGAAGCTCAAAAAAGAGCCATTCACAATTTATCTAGACGCAGGGGAATTGCAATCGAGGAAATGGACAAGATCGTCTTAGATATGTATAAAGTGCCATTAGATAATCTCACAGCCAAAGATGCATCAGCCTTTATCCGTACTTTACAGCAAGCAGCCTAAACTTTAAACCAAAAAAATAGGGATAATTTATATATTATCCCTATTTTAGTTTATATATATAGCTAAAAGAACAGGAGGATTTATAAAAAAACAACTAGCGGAGATTACGAATGAACTTACAAGCCTTAAAAAAGAAACCTCACTTATCAGCATCATCGACAGGCTGTTACGGAATGCCATTTTTGGCCCCTTTTTATTTTTAACTAATTGATTTTATTAAGACGTATTTTTAAAATTTTGCATTCCGTAACAGCCTGTCGAGGTTTATCTAATATTACCTCCATTTCGATTACAGCAATTAAATTTCTTTTTTTAGCAGATCATTAATTGCAAAAACCAACTCTAGATATATGGATAGTAGAATAAATAGTACGTTCCTTAATTTTTTTTAACATAAAATATTCATTTTATGTTACTCTTATAGTATTCTTTTTAATTAACGTATGTAAAGAAAGAGCGTGTCTCAATAATATGGATACTTCAATCCTATCAAATACGAAATTATCCAGAGCAGATTCTACTAAAAATCCTCTTGGAATTTCAAAGTATTATCCTGGATATTCATTAAGTTTTGTTGAAGATTCAATTAATTATTTGAGTTCTGGAAATGAAAAAATAATTTTAGATCCATGGGCGGGGATAGGCACTACAGGATGGGCTGGGCAAAAGAGAGGATTAACTGTTAATTTATTTGATCTTAATCCTGTTATGTCTATTTTCAGTGCAGCATCTGATTTAAGTTTAAGTGAAACGAAAAGAAAATTAACTATTAATAAATTTTTAGATAAAATAAATAATACCATTAATAAGTATGCACAGAATTTTTCAGAGAATAATGCTCTTTTAAAACCTAATAACCTGATAACTTGGATTGTGGCTTCTTTAAGCTTTTTATCAAAAACTGGAATGTTTTCAAAGGAAAGGAAAATATCTTCTGAACATGCTTTAATTGCATCTGCACTAATAACTATTTGGACTAACTCTATCTCCGTTGTAAAAACATCTAATCCTACGTATTATAAATCCTTTTCATATAAGAAAAGTTTTAAAAAATTGAGTTTAACGTCTTTTTGTAATATTCTTTTGAAAGAAGTTCAAAGATTATTAGATAATGTACGAATTTATTCAGGGGAAAATAGATTTATACCACTGAACGTTTATTATGGCGATTCCAAAGCAATTCCTATTCCCGATTTAAGTATTGATATAATTATCACATCACCTCCTTACTGTACTCGAATTGATTATGCAAGAATGACAGGTGCAGCGTTATACATTCTGGAGATAGCAGGTATCTGTAAATTTGATAGCATAAGAAGAAATCTAATGGGAGCCCCTACAATAAATATAAGAACAGGATATTTGCGAGACTATTGGGGGCAGACTTGTATAGAATTTTTAAAACTAGTTGAAACTCATCCTGCTCATGGCTCTAAAAATTATTATTATAAAAATTTTATCCAATACTTTGACGATGCCTATAAATCTCTTATTGAAATCGAAAGATGTTTAAAAGATAATGGATCAGGAATTCTTGTCGTACAAAATTCCTTCTATAAAGGACATGAAATCAAATTAAGTCAGATTTATAAAGAGATGTTTCAGAGCTTAAATATACATGCTGAAATATTAACACAAAATATTGTAAAAAATTGCATAGCGAGTAAACACTCTCAATTCAAAAAATATTCTATTAGAAAAAGAACATATACAGAGGATGTAATATATTTTTATAAAAGGAAGGGGGGAGTATGAATTTATTAGATCAGGTTCAAAATCATCGCAATCACATTAAACATGAACAATTGACTTTTTCTCTTTCGGAGTTAGTAAATATGTACATGGCAGAGCCAAAGGAAATTGAGATTCGTCCTGATTTTCAGAGATTATTTAGATGGACACGCACTCAACAAAGTAGTTTTATTGAGTCAATAGTATTAGAAATGCCTATTCCCCCTCTTTTCTTTTTTGAAAAAGATGACGGAACTTGGGATTTATTGGATGGACTGCAACGATTATCGACTATAATCAAGTTTATCGGGACAGGAAAAGATGTGCCTAAGGAATATCAAGTTGAAGATGGCAATGAGAATGAATGGCATTATAAAAACGAAAATAATATTGAAGAACCCCTTCAACTTTTAGCTGGAGAATATTTGACAGCTTTAAGTGGCTTAACGTTCGTAAGACTTCCAACCCAATTACAACTAAATATTAAACGATCTCGTTTAACTATCTATATTTTAAAAAGAGAAACTAAAGAGATGTATAAATATGAAGTATTTAAAAGACTTAACAGGGGAGGTATTAAACTTGAGGAACAAGAAATTAGAAATTGCAGTGTCCGATTGATAGATGATAAATTTCCAAAATATCTTCAGGTAATAAGTAAAAATGATGATTTTGTTAATGCCTTAGGTTTAAAGCAAGAACGGATATTGAATGCTTATATTGAAGAATTAGCATTACGTTATTTGACAATGAAAAATAATTTAATTAATTTTAAACATGATGTAGATGATTTAATGACCAGCTATATGGAATTAGTGGCCGGTAAAAAAATGGAATTTGATTTCGAAGGAGAGGAAAAACTTTTTGGTAGAGTATGGAAATGTATAAGTCAGAGTATTACTGACGGAGATGCTTTTAAAATGAAAACAGAGGATAGGAAAAATATCGGACCATTTGCCCCTGCATTATTTGAGATGATATCTATCGGAATAGCTTCCAATATCGATAAGGTTGAGAAGATGGAGTCAGAAT
>JAZDLJ010000257.1:0-5570 GCA_043802115.1 bacterium
AGGCTCCTTTGGAGCAGTTTATGAGTTGTCCCTTCGGGGCAAAATAGAGTCCGCCCGAAGGGCGCTAATTAAACCCTGACGATATGATTTATTTATCTATAATATTCCATAAAGCGATAAATTCCAGGGGTTTGGGGGCAGAGTCCCCAACTTAATAAATATTTTTTTTTTACCTTTTTTGGTCACAGATTGCAGAAGAACCAAAAAATTCGGTGGGTACAGGAATTTATCCAAAATATCTGTGATGATTCTCAATTACCTGCATTTGTTCAAGGGGCAATTTATGATATTAACACTCGTAAATTAGCTGAAGAAATCATCAGCCACGAAAAAAACAAACTGATTAATATCTTAGACTCGATGAAGGATGGAGTTGTTATTACAAATGCCCTCTACGAAATTGAATACATAAATCCTGTGTTTGAAAAAGAATTTAGTCAACCTAAAGGACGAAAGTGTTACGAATATCTGCATAATCAACCACATCCTTGTCTCTCCTGTAATTTTCCAAAAATTATCTTAAATAAAACTGTTCAATGGGAGCTGTATTCTCCAGAGCTTCAAAAAACTTATGATGTTGTTGGAGTTCCTCTTTTAAATCCGGATGGGAGTATCTCGAAACTTGATATTTTTAGAGATATAACAGCACGTAAAAAGACAGAAGCCGCCTTACGTGAAAGTGAGGAACGCCTCAAGAGACTTATTGAAAAGGTCTATGATGTTATTATCATTATTGATGAGGAGGGAAATTTTAATTATGTAAGCCCCTCAATTGAAAAAATAAGCGGCTATGGGCCAGAAGAATTTATATTAAATCATGCTGCAAAATTATCATCTTATTCTAAAGGGAGGTGTAAGATATGGGATACCTTTCAAGAAAACCTTCAAAAACCCGGTTCTACCCATATTATAGAATTCCGTGTTCAACATAAAGATGGTTCATTACGGATTATTGAGTGTGTCGGACGAAACCTCCTCTTCGATCCTGTTGTTAAAGGGATAATTTTAAATGCCCGGGATATCTCTAAATATAAGGAGATAGAGGAGGTATTTAAAAAAGATAAAAAAAATTTTGAAGGACTTATTAATGAAAGGACTCTGGAATTACTTAATACCCAAAAAGAACTTGAAAAAGCCAAACGTCTTTCTGATATTGGTACCCTTGCCGCTACCGTTGCTCATGAGTTACGCAATCCGCTGGGAGTAATTAAAACAGCCCTATATAATATTAAAAGGAAAAGTGCCAACTCTCTATTGGATAAGCATATTGCAAACATAGAAAAAAAAATAGCTGAGAGTGATCAGATTATCAATAATCTCTTAAATTATTCACGTCTAAAAATGCCTGCTTATAAAAAAATATCGATCTTTGATCTCCTTGAAGATTGCACAACCTTTTCCCAAAATCGCTTTAATCATCCAGAGATATCCATAAAGAAAGATGTTAATTCCCTCAAAGATACTCAGATAGAAGTAGACCCTTTTCAAATAAGAGAAGTCATTAATAATATTTTAGACAATGCCTATCAAGCATTTTTAGATTTTAACGTAGAAGGAAAAATAGAAATAAAAGGTAGGTTAGATGTAAAAACTGTTACGATAAGTTTTATCGATAATGGATGCGGGATAGAAAAGGAGGATGTAGAAAAAGTATTTGAACCCTTTTTCACAAAAAAGTCCAAAGGAACTGGCTTAGGATTGGCAATCTGTAGGGAATTGATTAACCTGCATGGAGGGAAAATTGAATTTGAAAGTAAAAAAAACAGTGGGACAACTGTCACTGTAGTAATACCAACAAAAGGGCCAGCAAAAAATGATAAAAAAAATCCTGATCATTGATGATGATTATCAATTAAGTGAAGAAATAGCCGAGATACTAGAAGAAGAAGGTTTTGAGGTCGGTTTAGCCTTTAATGGGCTAGGAGGAGAAAAACTCCTTGAAAAAAATAATTATGACCTCTTGCTTTTGGATTTAAATATGCCTGGTCTGACTGGTTTTGATGTCTTAAGAAATATAAATAAAAAAAATATCAAGTTAAATGTCTTTGTAATAACAGGATGGTCATTCAATAAATGTCAGCCAATGGGCAAAAAAGAGATTGAGGAAGAAGAGACCTTAAAATTAGCTGACAAGGTTATAAGTAAGCCATTTAATATTGAGGAATTACTTCAAATGATTAAGCAGTTGGAAAACTAGAATCACCTTTAATCCCGCCTTCCTCCTAACTATATATTTTACTTACCCCTCAACTTTAATTTTTTGTAGTACTAAACAAGTAATGCTGAAGGCCAGTATTATTCATTATTTCTACTAACTAATTGATAGTTTATACTTTTAAACTTAACATTGGACATAATATAGCATACATATTGTGCATTACCCTTTTTTGGTCACAACTTGCAGAATGACCAAGGTTTTTTATTGTACGGAATATGTCATGCAATTTTCACAAGAAGAAAAAAGTCAAAAAAAAAGGAATAAACCAATTTATTACTTAGATAATTTCTAGTAATAATAGTAATACTGAAATTTTGATAATTCATAAAATTTAGAAGATCGCAGGAGGAAAAGATGCCTAAAAAAAAAGTATTAATTGTAGACGATGATAGAGAATTTCTAGAAGAACTTCAGGAGACATTAGAGCTAAATGGTTATATACCGCTACCAGTTTATGATAGTACAGTTGCTTTAAATACTGCTTACACCTTTAACCCAGACATTATATTACTTGATCTTAAGATGAATGATCTAAACGGATTTCAAGTAGCAGAGACAATAAAAAAAATTCCTGAGACCTCTCATATCCCAATCATTGCCATGACAGGTTACTTTACAAAAAAAGAGCATTCTATGTTGATAAAAGTATACGGAATGGAGCCTAGTCTTAAAAAACCCTTTCATCCCTCAGATCTAATAAATCAAATTGAATTGGTTTTAAAAAATCAGGTAAGTAGTTAAATGGTTGACCTGTTAACTAGGGCAAGGAGAAAAAAATAATGAAGATTATTGTGGATCAAGAGACCTGTATAGGATGTGCATTATGTGTTCAGAACTGCCCAGAGATCTTTCGAATGGAAAAAAATAATAAAGCTATTGCCTATCAAGATCATATTTCTAGAGTTAATAAAATAAGCGAACTTTGTTTGCAAACAGTCGATGATTGTCCTGTTGATGCTATTTTAATAAACGATGAATGATGAAGTCAGAATTATGAATGTAAAAACAAACAATAAAGTTAAAAATTATATTTTTGATTGTTCTTTATTTCATCATTCATCCTTCTGACTTCATCATTCAAAAAAAGGAGGAGATAGATCATGAACAACGTTAAAGAAGAGTTAATAAAGATGCTTAATAGTTCGTTACAGTTAGAACATGCAGCGAGAATTCAATATCTGACCCACGCTGAATTAATTATAGGTCATGATGCAGAAATGATTATCGAACGTCTTCAAGAAATTGCCTCTGATGAGAAAAAACACGAAGAGACATTTCGTAATCTCATTGGAAATTACTTAGGGGGTGAACCAACAATGGTTATGGGTGAAACTATTCAGGCAAAAGATAAAAATGATATCTTCGAGATAAATCTAAAAAAAGAAAAAGAGGCGATTGATATATATAAAATGACTTATCGAAAAATAGAGGATAATAAAGAAAATCTGCAATACGAATTTGAGGCCTTAGAACATGGACTCCGTCATATAATAATAGATGAACAAGAACATGTTGCTGAGTTATGTCTTTTATTAGGAAAGTAATAACAACAAGAAGTCAAGAAGCTGAAAACATCTTGTCTTCTCAGCTTCTTCTTTTCGTTTCTCAGCTTCTTATCTTCTGAAAGGAGGTTTTTATGGCAAGGGTTGCAATTAACGGTTTAGGAAGGATTGGAAGGGCTGCCTTCAAGGTTACCTTAGAGAATCCAGAGTTAGAATTAGTGGCAATAAATGACACTATTCCAATTGAAGATATAATTTATTTACTCAAATATGATTCCGTATATGGAAGATATGGAAAAGAGGTTAAGGGTGAGACAGGTACTTTAATGGTGGAAGGAAAAAAGTATAAGGCCTTCAGTGAAAAGGATCCTGCGAATCTCCCTTGGAGTGATTTAAAGGTTGATATAGTCTTTGAATGTAGCGGAATTTTTACCAAAAAAGAAGACCTGGAAAAACATCTTCAGGCAGGGGCAAAACATGTTATTTTATCAGCCACCTCAAAAAGTGATGATATACTTACCGTAGTATTTGGGACAAATAAACCAAAAGGGGATCCCAAGATTATATCATGTGCAAGTTGTACTACAAATTGTATTACTCCAGTCATTGAGGTAATTGGAAGAAGAATAGGTCTTAAAAAGTCCATTATGACAACCTTTCATGCCTATACTTCAAGTCAAAATTTAGTTGATGGTCCAAACAAAAAGATAAGGAGAGGAAGGGCGGGGGCTATAAACTTCGTTCCTACCTCTACAAGTGCTGCTATAGCGACTACAAGGGTACTTCCCGAATATAAGGACAGATTTGATGGAATAAGTGTACGTGGACCTTTAGCCACAGGTTCTTTGGCAGATATTAACCTTCTTATTAAAAGACCAACTACCGTAGAAGAAATAAATCAAATATTTAAAGAAGAAACAAAAAGTGAACGATATAAAAATATTTTAGGTGTTGCTGAAGATCCTATCGTATCATCTGATATCATCCAGGATTCACATGCCTCTGTTGTTGATCTTGAAGCAACCCAGGTGGTTGATGGAGATTTAGTAAAGGTTATGAGTTGGTATGATAACGAGTGGGGTTATGTTAATCAGATGATAAGAACTGGAGCATATCTCGCAAAAGAATCATAAAAGGAGGTGAGATAGCAATGGGAATGACAGGACTTCGTTCACTTGATCAATCACTCATCACGACTAAGGAGTGGTTAAATGATCTCAAGCAGGAACTTTGTCTAGAGGATGAGCAGGATGCCTACGTAATAATGCGGGCAGTAATTCATGCACTAAGAGATCGGCTTCCTATTGATGAGGCAGTAGATCTTGGAGCACAATTGCCAATGCTTTTACGTGGGGTTTACTATGATGGTTGGGATCCTACTGGAAAACCAATAAAGATAAAATCTCAAAGTGAATTTTTAGCTTATGTTGAGGAAGGATTGATTGGCGAGATAGATTCATTAACTATTACTAAAGGGGTGTTTAAGATATTACAAAAGAGGATAAGCAATGGAGAAATAAAAGATATTAAGAATAATTTTCCTAAAGATCTTTTACCTTTATGGTCGGAATAGGATTATATACTACTCCAACTTGAATTTTTCTAAAATAATGCAGGTTAATTTTGTAACTAACTGTTTAGGCACAAAATAGCAAAGGCACAGAGGAAAAAACAAAAAAAATCTTAAAAAACTTTCGACCTGTACGGTTATAATAGTGCCTTTTTGCTCCGAAGGAGCATTTCATACTAGCCTAGGGTGAGCGAAGCGTAACCCTAGGTAATGATTTATATACCGATAGCACTCTGAAAGAGTGCCTCATAAATTATAATAAGCTCATCATATTATTATA
>JAZDLJ010000285.1:0-7000 GCA_043802115.1 bacterium
CTGGGAGCAGTAAAAAAACAAATAGCACTCTGAAGGAGTGCTTCATCTATAATAATATGATGAGCTTATTATAATTTATGAGGCACTCTTTCAGAGTGCTATCGGTATATAAATCATTACCTAGGGTTACGCTTCGCTCACTCTAGGCTAGTATGAAATGCTCCTTCGGAGCAAAAAGGCACTATTCTAATCGTACAGGTCGCAAAAATTTTGTGTTTCAATGCCTTTATGCCTTAACATGCTGGTTTTAACCAACACAATTACTTGGAAAAACCTAAGTCGGAGTAGTATAATTGTAATTTGAGGGGTTAATTATGCACCAACTTGTTTCAACATTTTTTGGGATTTCGACACTTCTGTATTTATTAGCAATGGTCGTTTATATTAGCTATATTTTTTTTAAAAATAAAGTTGTTGGCTCAATAGCTACTGGTATTACTATTATTGGGTTAATTATCCATACAGCTGCCCTTACCTTAAGAACTGTTGAATCGTACCAATTAGGTATATTTCAACCCCCCTTTACCAGTGGTTATTCTTCCATGGTTTTTTTTCCTTGGGCGATTATTTTTGTCTATTTAATTATTGAATTTATCTATAAACAAAAGGTGATAGGGGCAGTTGTAACCCCTGTTGCTTTTTTATGTCTAGCCAGCGCTTCATTATTATTCCCTACTAAGATAGAATCATTAGTGCCAGCCTTGCAGAGTAATTGGTTGATCGGTCATGTTGTAACCTGTTTTCTTGGTTACGCCGCTTTTGCGGTAGCTTTTGGCATTAGTATCTTATATCTAATTAAGGCCAATATAGAAAAGAACGGACAAATTAAAGAGGTAAATAGTTCTTTGCCTAGTTCTGTGGTGCTTGATGACCTAAGCTATAAGGCTATAGCTATTGGGTACCCGCTTTTGACCATTGGTATAATTACTGGAGCAGCCTGGGCACATAGGGCTTGGGGAAGGTATTGGGGATGGGATCCTAAGGAGACCTGGTCATTAATTACCTGGTTTATTTACACAGGTTATCTTCATGTCCGCTATAGCAAAGGCTGGCATGGAAAGACAATGGCTATTTTTTCTATACTTGGTTTTCTTGCTGTGCTTTTTACTTATTTTGGAGTTAACTTGTTGTTGAGGGGATTGCATAGTTATGCGTAACCGAGGCAACAGGTAGCAAATAGTTTTTTTATTTTCTACCTGTTACCTCTGTTAGGTTTTTTTGTTTCGTTCTTTTCGACGTTTATAAAATTTGCTAACAAGAGGAATTAGATTAATTGGCATCCTTCATTTAGAGGCGAAAGTAGTTTACGCTTTTTATTGTCTGAACAAGATTTCAGGATTAAAAGATTAACAGGATTAAAAAAAAAATATCTCAACTTCTTGCTTTAATCCTGTCCATCCTGTAATCATTTTAATCCTGTTCAGACATTTTTAAAAAGTGTAAACTAGCTAATGAAGAATGTCTGTTAATTTAAAAAAATAATAATACTTACCCAAGACGAAGATAAAAAAGCTATCTTCGTCTTGGGTAAGTATCCCCCTTGCTCCTATCGCCAGATAGACTAATTATAGGGGCAACGGATTATTAAAGAATATTATTTTTGAATTAAAAAATAATATTCTTTAATAATCCATTCCAAAAGGAGGTGAAAAAAAATGAAAAACTACGAGACTATTATTATTCTTAATCCAAACTTAGAAAACAATATCATTGAAGAAGCTATTAGTAATGTTGAGAAAAACATAAAAAAGAATAATGGAGAGGTTTTAAAAATTGAAAGATGGGGTAAAAAAAAATTAGCCTATGAGGTAAAAAAATTCAATTATGGATTTTATGTGCTTTTTAATATTAAGGCTGATCTAAAGGCAGTAAATGAATTAGAAAATTCTTATCGTTTATCAGAAAATGTTATTAAACACATTATTGTTAAGACTGATGAGGAGAAGGCTGGAGAACAAAAAAAAGAATAGGCTTAGGGTATTGTATAATTTATTATGCAATATAGGAGGAATGTTTGATGGCGACAAATTTTAACAAAGTTTTATTGATGGGAAATTTAACAAGGGACCCGGAGCTTCGATATATACCTAGTGGAACTGCTGTCTGTACCTTAGGTTTAGCTGTAAATAGAAAATATAAGCAGAATGATGAAATGAAAGAAGAGACCTGTTTTGTTGATGTAGTTGTTTGGGGGAAGCGGGCTGAAAATTGTAGTGAATATCTAACTAAAGGTAGACCCATCTTTGTAGAGGGAAGGCTCAATTACAGATCATGGGAAGGAGACGATGGAAAGAAAAGAAACAAGTTAGATGTAGTGGCATTGGATGTACAATTTTTAGGAACACCTGGCAAGGGAGCGCCCCAAGGTAAACAAGAAGAAGAAATGGGTGGTGAAGATGTCCCTCCTATAACTAATGAGGGGTTACCATTTTAAAGTAATGAATTTAGCTTTAACTTTGGTCATGCAAGGAAATAAAAAGGAGATTTGATTAATGCTTAAAAAAATATATTTTAGACGAAAAAGAATTTGTAAGTTTTGTGTAGATAAGATCGACCATGTAGATTATAAAGATATAAATAATATAAGATCGTTTATTACTGACAGAGGGAAGATAATACCGAGGCGGATTTCTGGCAATTGTGCTATGCATCAACGCAAATTATCTAAGGCTATTAAAAGGGCTCGGAATATTGCACTCTTACCTTTTACTGCAGAGTAAATACTTACAATGGGCATAGGTAGTTTTTTTACTTTATGCCCATTGTAAGTATTATATTTTTGATTTTTGTGGATAAACTGATAGCTCGCGGCTGATAACAAAAGCAAACCTATGAGCTAATTTAAGTAGATTAACTCCTGCCAGGAATTGATCCTTTTGTAACTAATTCTAATAAAAAGATCAGTCGCCCTTCATTTATAGTCAAAAGTAATTAATATCCTAAATTTTTTCTATCTATGCAGACACCCGAAATTACAAGAGAAAATGTACTTTATTTTTTTAAATTTTTTACTATAATTATACTGATGTACATAATGCCTATTACTTCTATGTTTACAGCAGTCCCAATAGCTTTTTTTACGCTTCGTACTGGTAGAAAACCAGCTTTACTTCTAGTTGCAACAACCTTTGTATTTTTTTGCCTAATATTAAACTTACCAAATGCCTTATTATTCCTTGTTGTTTTTGGATTCCTTGGGTTAGCATTAGCTGAGGGTGTCGGACGTCAATTTACTTCTCAAAGGGTGATTGCTCTTGGCTTTTTATCACTTATGGTTATTAGCCTGGTATCGTTTGAATTAATAAAGTTAAATACTACTTATATTAATTCATTAAAATCATATCTAACTACTAATATTCAAGATGCGGTTAATAAGGTAAAGGAGAAGGTAAAGGTAAAGGAGAAAAATACAACTGACAAGCACGTACAGATTGATTTAGATAATTATTTAATTACATTTAAAAATTATTTAAAAAATTCACTTTGGGGGATAGGTCTCTCATATATCTTTCTTTTAGTTGTTTTAAATTATTACGTAACTGCTTTTTTTCTCAGAAAGTATGGTTATCCTTATTTAAATTATGTCCCTCAGACTAGTTGGGTGCTCCCAGATTATTTTATCTGGGGATTTATTGTTGCTGCCATTATGTGGCTACTAAAGAGCATTTCACCAGTACGATTAATCGGACAAAATCTTCTTATATTCTTTTTTGCTCTATATTTATCTCAAGGAATAGCAATTTTTAGATTTTATTATCGAAAATTTAAGTTATCAAAACCACTAAAATTTTTACTTTCAGTTATTATATTTATTCAGCCGGTTTTGTTTGTTTCATTGTCATTTTCTATGGCAGGCTTAGGTTTTTTTGATACCTGGTTCGATTTAAGAAAAATAAGGAGAAAAGATAGTTGAGTAGGTAAAAAATTAAGTAATAGGAGGAAAAATAATGAAGATTATTTTAAGAAAAGAAGTGGAGAGTTTAGGAAAAATAGGTGATGTCGTTAGAGTATCTGATGGATATGCCCGAAATTTTTTATTTCCCCAAAAGCTGGCAATGGAGGCTACTGATAAAAGTATAAAATTTCTCGAAAGAGAAAGAAAGGTAGAGGAAGCCAATGCCACAAAAGAACTTCGTGAGGCCGAAGCTCTATCAGGTAAAATTAATCAACTTTCATGTACGATCGTAAAACAGGCTGGAGAAAACGACAAACTTTTTGGTTCTGTAACATCAGGGGATATTTTTAATAGCTTAAAAGACGAAAGTATAATAGTTGATAAAAAGAATATACGACTTGATGAACCAATTAAATCATTAGGTGTCTTTAATGTGCCTATAAAAATACATCCACAAGTTACAGCTAGTTTAAAGGTATGGGTAGTTAAAAAATAAAAAATGGTCGACGTATCCCTGCAAAAATTACCACCCCAGAATATTGAGGCTGAGCAATCTATTCTTGGCGCTATATTGCTTGAAAAAGAAGCAATATCAAGAGTATTAGAGATTCTTAAAGAAGAGGATTTCTATAAAGATTCTCACCGAAAAATATTTTTTTCCATGGCTGAAATGTTTGAGCATAATGAGGTTATAGACCTTGTTACCTTGAATGAGGCCTTAAATAAGAAAGGTATATTAAAAGATATTGGCGGGGCTTCATATCTAGCTGCCCTTATGGAGGCAGTTCCAACTGCTGCTAATGTTCAGCATTATGCAAAGATTGTAAGAAGTAAATCCATTATAAGACAGTTAGTAAGTGCAGCTTCTCATATCGTTGCTGAAGGATATGAAGATAGACAAGAGGCAGATGCTCTCCTCGATGAGGCAGAAAAATTAATCTTTGAGGTTGCTGAGCAGAGAGTAAAACAGGGTTTTTCTGCTATTAGAGATATTATAAAAGATAGTTTTAAGACCATAGAAAGTTTATATGATAAAAAAGAACATACTACAGGATTACCTACAGGGTTTATTAAGTTTGATGATATGACATCAGGATTGCAACGATCAGATTTGATTATTATTGCTGCCCGTCCTTCTATGGGAAAGACTAGTTTATGTATGAATATCGCTACTAATGTTGCTATAAGAAATAAGCTCCCTGTAGCAGTTTTTAGCCTGGAGATGTCAAAGGAACAATTAGTAATTCGAATGCTTTGTTCGGAAGGTCGGGTTGATGCCCATAAACTTCGTAGTGGATTTTTATCTGATAAAGATTGGCCAAAATTGACAAATGCAGCGGCAAAATTATCAGAGGCTCCAATATATATAGATGATTCCCCTTCATGTTCAGTACTTGAAATGAGGGCCAAGGCGAGAAGATTGAAAAAAGAGAAGGGATTAAGTCTTATCATTATTGATTATCTACAACTTATTACCAGTAAACATCGAACTGAGAATCGTCAGGTAGAGATCGCTGAGATATCAAGATCCTTAAAGGGTATTGCCAAGGAACTTAATATCCCTGTTATTGCCCTTTCTCAATTGAATCGTGCGTCTGAAGGGAGAAGTGATAAGAGACCGCAATTATCGGATTTGAGAGAGTCGGGGGCTATTGAACAGGATGCTGATCTAGTCTGTTTTATTTATAGAGATGATGTTTACAAAAAGAATAATCTGGAAAATGTTGATGATGAAGGAGCAGCAGAGATAATTATTAGTAAACAAAGAAATGGGCCAGTTGGGACAGTTAACCTTGCCTTTTTAAAAAAGTATACTAAGTTTGAAAATTTATCAAGTGAGGATGCACCTTTCTAGGGAATTCAGAATTAATTTTTAAATGCATAATATTCGACAAACAAGAGCAGAGATTGACTTAGATTCCTTAAACCACAATTTTACTATTGTGAGAAGGTTAATAGGAGAAAGATGTAAGATCCTGGGAGTAGTTAAGGCTAATGCCTACGGTCATGGGGCTATTGAAGTAGCTAAAGAATTAGTCAGCGCTAAAGTTGACATGTTAGGGGTAGCAATAGTTGAAGAAGCGATAGAATTAAGGAAGGCAGGTATTAATATTCCAATATTGATCCTGGCAGGATTATTAGAATCGCAAATTGAAGATATAGTAGATTACAATCTTACCCAGACTATCTATACATCCTCCCTTGCAGTTGCCCTTTCTAATTGGGCGGTTAAGAAAGGTCGACAGGTTACAGTTCATCTTAAAGTAGATACAGGTATGTCCAGAGTCGGGGTCTCTCCTGAAGATGTCCTAAGTTTTGTAAGAGAAATTAACAAGCTTCCTAATCTTAGAATAGAGGGTATCTTTACCCATCTATCTGTAGCCGATGATCCTAATCAAGATAATAAAAATTTTACAATTGATCAGATAAATACCTTTAGAAAAATTATCTCTCTTCTGGAAGAACATAACTTTTATATTCCATTAAAACATGCTGCAAATAGTGCAGCTATAATAGGTTATCCTGAGAGTTATTTTGATATGGTAAGACCAGGGATAATGCTATATGGAGCTAACCCTTCACTTAATTTTTCACAAGATATTTCTTTAAAACCTGTAATGTCCCTCAAGACAAAAATAGTTTATCTTAAGACGGTTTCTGCCGATAAAAGTATAAGTTATGGTCGGACTTTTAGGACGAAAAGAGAGAGTAAGATTGCCACGATCTTAATCGGTTATGATGATGGTTATAGTCGTCTTCTATCAAACAAGGTTGAGGTTCTTATTAACGGGGAAAAAGCGCCAGTGGTTGGAACTATTTGTATGGATATGTGTATGACTGATGTTACTGAGATAGAAAAGGTGGATATCGAGGATGATGTTATATTATTTGGGCAGGATGATAATAATAAAGGACTATTAATTACCGTAGATGAACTTGCCAAAAAGTTAAATACCGTTTCTTACGAAATATTATGTTGTATTGGACGCAGAGTTCCACGTATATATAAAAAGAGTGGCAAGGTAGTGAGTGTAGTCGACTATCTTATGAATGATTATCATTGTCTTAAAGACTAAAACATGGTAATTTAATTTTGTAGGATAT
>JAZDLJ010000286.1:0-5375 GCA_043802115.1 bacterium
AAGTATTATATCTAACTAACGCTAATTAAAAGGTTTTAATCCGTGTAAATCTGTGTTAATCCGTGTCTAAAAAGTTTTTTGTTTTTTTTGCTTTCTAAAAAATACGCCCTAAAAGTGTAAACTAGTAAATGAAGGATGCCATAGAATACTAGTAGTAATTTTAATTATGAAAAAGTGTAAAAAAGGAGTATCAGTTCATGCTATCGTACAAGCAAACTCACAAGAGACACAGACCTTTTCCCCAGCCGTTACCTTCCCTTTAAAGAAATAGACATTAGCTATAGTATGAATTATTTCTGCTTCCATAGTTATGAGGGTAGGGGGGGTAATCATCTTTTTAAACCTTACATTATTGACCCTGGTTACAACAGGCACACCCGTAATCTCTTTGTTTTTTTGGGAAAGTAAAATTGCGCCTGTTTGAAAGATAGCTTCACAGGCGAGGGCACCTGGCATTATTGGTCGTCCAGGGTAATGTCCCTTAAAGAAATCTTCTTTTCCTGTTAATTCTTTTACTGCTGAGATTATGTTTTCATGTAAGGTTAGTATTTTATCCACAAAAAGATATGGATCTCGGTGAGGAATCGCCTCAAATATCTCTTTATTCATATTTTCTTGTCTTCTTAACTTCTTAACTTTTTACTTTTACCAGGTATTTATCCACTTCATTGCTAACAATCGCCCCATAATTAGCAGCTCCAAGCCAACCAGACATAATAATTCCAACAGAACCTGTATGAAATAGTCCACCTATTTCTTTAGGCATCTCCATACTAATTTTTAGTCCCTCAAACTTTGTACCAAAGGAAGAACCTTTTTCATGTAGGGTGTATCGTTTAAATGTCTTTGGGGTTGCTGCCTCTACATAACCTATCTTACTCCTAACATCTGGAATATAGCGTGCAAGACAGTCCAGGGTAGATTCGATTAATTTGGCTTTATCTTTTTGGTATTCTTCTTCAGTTAAATTTTCCCAATCTTCATACCTGGCATTTGAAGAGGCTACAATAGTATAGTCATTGAATCCTGGTCTAATATCGGGGTAATAAACTGAGAATGTCCTGCTTGTAATATCTTTGGATAATAATGCATTTGAATCAAATTTTTCATGGGTAGAAGTGAAGATAAGATCACCAATATAAGGTATGGATTGCCCTTTTTTTATACCTATATAGACCTGGCAGCTAGAGGTATTAATATGGAGATTATTGGCCTTTTCTTTATAATCATCTGAGAAATAATCATTACCAACCAGACTATTTATAGTAGAGAGTAGGTTTGAATTAGAGATCACTGCCTTTGCCTCGATCTTCTTCTCGCAGGAAATAACGCCTGCTACCTTTTTATCCTTGTCAATTTCAACCTTTTCAGCTATGGCATTAGTGATAATATCTACCTTATTTTTAAGTAGTTCCAAGGTCATCATTGAGATCATTTTATCTGTGCCACCCTTAAAGGTGTATACCCCTTTGCTCATAAAATTAGAAAAGACAATCCCATAGGTTAGCGCAGGTTCGTCCAGGGTTGAGCCATTAGCGTAGGCTATTGGTTCCATTAACATCCTTACTACATCATCTCGTCCTGGAAAAAATTTGTTAAATAACTCCCTTACCGTCATCGTTTGATCATCAAGAAAATCCATAGAACGGGCTGTGTTAAAGAAATTATCTATAATCTCTTTATCAATACGAAATCTCTCCTGGAGTATCTTGGTAAAATCCTCTCTATCAAAGGTGGTCTCAAAAGAGAATTGAGGATTATCAAATCTAATCCCTTTTAACTGAATAATTTGATCCGCTATCTCCTGACTCCAATACTTCCGGCAAGTCTTTTTCATTCCCGTTGGAAAACCATGTAAAGAGATGTCAAATATATGATCGTCTTTCCTTTTAAACCAAGTTGCTAAGCCGCCAAGTTTGTTGTGTTGTTCTAATAAAAGGACGGAATGGCCTTCTTTTCCTAATCTGTTTGCAGCAGTCAAACCACCAAGGCCACTCCCTATGATGATAACATCATATTTATCTTTAGTTTGATTTATTTTGATTTGGGACATGATTTGTTTATCCTGTAATTCTTTTTTTTTATATCCTTCATTCCTCAGTTTACACTTTTTAAAACTGTCTGAACACGATTAAAAAGATTACATAATAGACAGGATTAAAACAAGAAGCTGAGAAGATAAGATTTTTTGTTTTAATCCTGAAATCCTGAAATCTTGTTCAGACAATGTAGATTAGCCATCGTAATCCCGGACAGCA
This sequence comes from bacterium, assembly GCA_043802115.1. Lineage (GTDB taxonomy): Bacteria > SZUA-182 > SZUA-182 > JAZDLJ01 > JAZDLJ01 > JAZDLJ01. The sequence continues at coordinate 2,259 of JAZDLJ010000286.1, forward strand.
TAGTTCCAACAACCCCTAAAAAACCCTGATCAGTTCCGCAAATAAAGAGATTATCGTAACGAGTTGTTCCATCTCTTGTCTTTTTTGGCGTTCCATAAACAGCCCCATTAATATGGCCAGTAAACCTCTTAATAGTTATAGGGGTGAATATGTCTTTATCTACTACTGCTTCACTAATACCTGGGATATGTCTTTCTATTATAGTTAAAACATCTCTAAAACATTCTTTTTTTTTTTTTAGATAACCCTCTTTATCTAAACTACTCCAGAGATCAAAGTTAGCTATATTAGTTATTCTGATTACAGATGTTTGGGGCTCGTTTTCCTTTTTGTATTGGAAATTATCAGGACAACAGATTACCCCACTATGAAGATCCACAAAGGTCTGAGGTCTTTCATATTTAAATCTATCTGAATCATTATAAAACGTGATAGTTGTGCTATAACCAAGTTCTTCAGGTCTTTTATTAAGAAAAAGGATAGCTTCTACAAATGACAACTGACCCAAAAGAATTGGAGCAATAGTAGAGGAAACCTGATCTTCATCAAAACATAAATTAAGGGTCTCGTAGAGCCCTGCCGAAGAAATTACATATTTTGCCTCTAGTTCTTCACCATTATTAAGGATAATTTTTTCAATATGCTTTCCTTTAGTTATTACCTTTTTAACCTCTGTCTTGAGATGTAATTCTCCACCACAATTTAAAAATTTTTCTACTAACAAATTTAATATCCTTATTATACCATCGATTGGTCTAGCAAATCCCTCCCAAAATATAGATCTAAACATGATTGCAAACTGACTAATATCCATATCATTTTCCTGGGCGGAACCATAATACATCAATGGACAAAAGAGCATATCTATAAGCAAGGGATCAGTTAAAAAGGATCTTACAACCTTTTTAGCTGATCCTGCTGGATTATTAAGATTAGTTGCATCATATCCTTCTATATAATTAAGTAACTTGAGAAAACCATTCGCCTCATATGGAAATACTTTAGTAAGGTTATCCTTAAGATATTCAAGGTTATTTGTAAACTCTAATACCTTTTCAGGAAAATGAATACAGGACTTATTTTGTTCTGAGAGCTCAAACTCCTCAAGCTTAATTCTTAACTGTCGGGAGAGTTTGGCTAAAGGGGTGGAGGTATTACCTTTAGAGACAAAATTGGTTAAGGCATGAAGACCAGCATCAAGGGTCATACCTTTAAATTGGTAAAAGGAATTAAGTCCGCCAACTTTGGAATGTTGCTCCAGGAGACACACCTTTTTACCAAAATAGGCCAACCTTATACCTGCTGCAAGACCGGATAAACCAGCACCGATGATAATAACATCATATACCTTTTCACTCATTCACCTTCTCACCCTATTTACCATTTTTTTTATCCTTTAGTTTAGGCTCAAGATAGGTTACGGTACTTTCCATCGTAGCTAATTTAGGATATTCTGCTTCTGGTACTTCAATCCCATAACGTTTTCTTAGTTCCATGACAATATCAAGAAAATCCATTGAATCAAGATCAATTTGCTCTTTTAAAGAGACATTGTCCTTTATCCCAGACAAATCTTCATCAGGTGTAATGTCTGAGATAATATCTAAGACAGCCTGTCTAACTTCTTCTTTAGTCATTTATAAATTCTCCCCTTTTTTTATACTTTCAACAAACATAAAGTAGTTTTTTTACTTTCTACCCATTAGAAGTATACTTTTTTACAATTACCACCGAATTAATCCCTAGCATTCCAAAGGAATTGTTAAGAATACATTTGATATTATCAACTTTTTTAGGATTAGTAATAACCAGGTTTTTAAAAGAACACGCTGGGTCAGGATTGTCAATGTTGATTGTGTGATGAATAAGATGATCCTCAAAAGCTGGTAAATTTCCAGCTAATTCTAGTGCCCCTGCCGCCCCCATACAATGTCCAATAAAACTTTTTGTATTATTAATATAAGTATTGCAAGCTTCTCCAAAGACCTCTTTGATTGCCTTACATTCTTCAATATCCCCAGAGATTGTGCCCGTGGCGTGAGTACTAACAAGATCAATATCTTCTGGCTTTAACTTAGCCTTGTTTAGAGCTAACTTCATACATTGGGCTTGTCGTTCAGCATGAGGAAGGACAAAGTCATGGGCATCAGTATTATTAGCATACCCTACCAGCTCACCATAGATTTTTGCCCCTCTTTTAAGGGCATCTTCTAATCTTTCTAAAACAAAGAGACAACAACCTTCGGAGACTACTATCCCATTTCTGGCTTTATCAAATGGCCTACTCGCTTTTGTAGGATCAATATGCCAAGCCAGGGCGCCCTGACTCTTAAAACTTGCAAATATTCCAAAGGTGTGGATAGACTCAGAAACACCACCAGCTATTGCAAGATCAACATCATTGAGCATTAACATCTGGGCGCCATTAATAAGGGCAATATTTCCAGCGGCACAAGCTGCCCCCAGGCAATAATGTGGACCAGTAATCTTCAGATTCAGATTAACCTCTCCAGCAGGATTATTAGAGACTGTCCTTGGATTATGATGATGAGACCAAAACTTAACATTATAGTTATATTGAGAGATATTGTAGACCTCATTCTCTGTCTCTACATTTCCATGCTCGGTAGTGCCAATATAGACCCCAATCCTTGATTTGTCAGCTTTTTCAAGATTAAGATTAGCATCATGTATGGCTTCGTGGGCAGAATAAATAGCTAAAGAACCTGCCCTTGTCCCCCGTCTAACATCCTTTCCCTTCTGATATTTTAAGGCATCAAAAGTACATACTCCAGCAATGACATCATTCATATAGCGGGTATGAAAGGGCATTACACCACTTTTCCCTTCTAAAAGGGCATGCCTAAATTCTGTGAGGTTATTTCCAATAGGAGAAGTAAGTCCAACACCTGTTATAACAATTTTGGGATATTTTAATAAAGACATTAATAAAAGCTCTAATATAATATGTTTTATCGTGTTATTATACTATATTTAAAGATTATCTTTAAATATAGATACTTTAGTTCACTTTAGTCATTATTTTTGATTCAACATTAATTGGTATCCTCTTCAAATTTCATGGTAACTAAATTAAGTTAGAATTTAACCAGGTTT
>JAZDLJ010000477.1:0-2700 GCA_043802115.1 bacterium
TATTTTATCCCTGTTGAAAGGATTGAACAAAAAATCTCGGTTAACTTAGGATTAAATTGTGTCCCATTTCCTTCTAAAATCTCTTGAAATACATCATTTTTAGCCAATGCCTTTTTATAAGACCTCCCTGTGGTTAAAGCGTCGTAGACATCAGCAATAGAGATGATCTGAGCCTCAATTGGAATCATATCCCCTGCTAAACCATAAGGGTAGCCTGTCCCATCATATTTTTCATGATGATGTAATATCGGGGAGATCAGAGGGGCAAAGGCCTCTATTGGTTTCAATATTTCAGCGCTCATGATCTCGTGTTTCTTAACAAAATTAAATTCATCTTCATTCAAACACCCTTTTTTATTTAATATCGAATCTGGCAGCCCAATCTTACCAATATCATGTAATAAGGCTGCTCTCCTGACAATCTCCTGTCTTTCTTTATGTAAACCAGCAGCCTCTGCCAGCTTCTGGGAATAAAAGGCTACCCGTTCAGAATGCCCCTTTGTATAGATGTCCTTTTCTTCAAGCGCCCCGACTAAGGTAAGGATAACCTTAAAATATGCCTCTTCAGTTGCCTTCTGGGATTCCTTTAACTTCTTCAAGGTATCTTTTAATTCCTTGTTTCTCCCCTCAAACTCCTCTCTTATTAGGCCAATGTTATCCTCCTCAAAACTTCCCCTCTCAGCTTCAACAAACTTACACTCCAGCTCATGGGCTATTGATTTAAAATCTATAAGGGACTTGCCCTCTTTTTCTGAAAAATCAAGGATAAATTTACGGATCTCTTCGGATAATTGAAAGGACTCAATAAATTTTTTATTTAATGGCGATAGCATACCATAAAGTCTAAACTTAAATGTCTTTCCTGACTTGGCAGGGAATATCTTTTGATTTATATGAGAGACCATATCCGCGATAATCTCTTTTTCTTTTTTTAAGATTCTTTTTTTTGTGGTTAAGCCAACAAAGGTATTTTCAGAGAGACGAAACCACTGCAGAAAAGAAGAGGTACTGTCTTTAACCTCCTTTATAAAATGCTTGATAAAATGAAGCAGCTCTTCGAACTCAAGTTCAAGATTTAAATCAGTTAGATTATCTATAGTCAAGATTAAAAGGCCCTCATCTCCCTTGCGTGACTTTGTTAAAAACTGGACGCTTGAGAGGACATTAATAAAATATCGATAGGTATAAAGGCCTGTCATCTGGTCTCTGATTGCTAGTTCTTTTAATTTCGAGGTACGGTGTATACGCCGTATATAACTCATAAAATGAGGAACAGCAAAGCACGCCGAGGTATATACAATAAGGCTAAAACAACTGAAGCTCGCATAATCAGGAAGGATATAGCCCTTATTTTTTAAAAAAGCAAGGGATGATATAAATGAAAAAAGATAAACGGCATATAATATAATCGCTTTTCTGAGGGATAGTCTTTGGTTTAAACAGGTAATTAAAATACACGCAAGGACCAAGAATAAAAATACCTCCAGGAAGTCTATTTCTTTTAAGGTCTGTTGATCGATATAGCTTCCAATAACAATTGCATTCATTATAACCCCGGGCATAATCTCCAGCGGAGTTCGAACCTTATCATGATTAAGGGCAACAAAATCACCGATCAGGACAATCCGATCCTTTATCTTTTCGCTTGTAATCTTATCTTCTAATCCCTCCCAGGCAGATACAATCAAGCCTTCCCTGTAAAAATCAGCAGTATTTACTTGATAACTAATAGGGACAGTATAGACCCCATCAAAGATATTTCTACTTAATGGGATAGCATTGGTCTCTGAAATAAATATACTATTATCACTATCCACAAACTTTGGTTGGTAGTTAAAAAACTTTGCCGCAGCCATGGTCCTAAAAGAGAAGACATCCTCTATCTCATTGGTATATTCATCTTTTTTACGTCGATCAAAAGGGATAGTCCTTCTTACAATCGCATCTCTACCCCCATTAAGGTCTACAAAACCTAACCCATCCCGTCCTACTGTTTTTGAAATATCCTTATTAGGTTCTACTCTCCTGGAATCCTGCTCTCTATTTAACCCCCCTATCTGGTAAGCCAGGAGGATATTAGGGACGTTTTTAAGACTATTGATTAAGAGTGCATCTTCCTTTTCATTTGATATCTTGAATACAAAATCTATAGCAATAACCTTTGGCTTATGTTTGGCTATCTTATTGATCAATCTGGCAAAATTTTCTCTTGAGAGAGAACTTGGATTATTTGGATTGTCTGTATTTGTGAGAGTTGTCTCATCAATCTTGACAACAAGCAGATGTTTAAAATAATCAGGAGGGAATTTATTTATTTTTTTGTTGATAAAATAGGTTAAATTAGTAATAATATCGTCAAACAAAAAACTCCCTTTAGCAAACCACGGCCACAGGCTTAAAAATACCCATAACGTAATAAATATAAGGGTAATTAAGAGATTGACGATATATTTTTCTTTATTTCCGTTCATGTTATTGCAGGCTAAAGGCTTTTAAAAATAGATCATACAGTATAATATATCGTAATTGCTCACTCCCCCCTTTAAAAGATTAAAAAACAATATTCACCACAGAGACGCAGAGGACACAGAGAAAAAATAAAAGATATGAAAATCATGTAGTTCTCTGCGTTCTTCGCGTCTCTGCGGTGAAAAATGTAGTTAATAACCTTCCTAATCACGGTAAGGGGGTGAATAGTTA
>JAZDLJ010000298.1:0-2017 GCA_043802115.1 bacterium
GTCCTGACTCAAACTTTATAGAGAGGTCTCCATCACCTGTAAAGGCGAGAGTCCCTGCTGCTTGTGCGCCTTTAACCAAGCAGTAAGCAAATTTTTCTTCAGAAATCACTCCCCCTAAATTTTCTTCAGTACCGGACATAGGTGCTATTAGGATTGGAGAGGTAATTTTTTTACCAAATAAAGTAATCTCAGGCTGAAGAGGAATTATATTAAAATTGGGATTATTTATAATTTCAAATCTTGCTAGAGAATCTATATTTGCTTTAAAAGATGCGCCTGTTCCAATTCCACCAAGACCAGGTATCTGGCCAGTACATGCCTTACCATCACAAAGATCACATACCTTGCATATCCCTGCTAATTTTTTTTTTGCCTTTTCTCGTATTATCTGGATATCCATGCTCATTTCAACGGTTTTATGATTCAACAATAAACCTGATTTTATCCCTTGCCATCTCTGCTTTAGCAACAGATTCTTCCCTTGTTTCACATGAGGCGATTACATATCCGATACTATCAGCGCTACATTTAAATTGTGGTATCATATCCCCTGGCTTAATTTTAATTACGACATCAACTATACCTTTGATTAATTTGCTAGATTTTAACCCCTTGACCTCTTTTAGCATACCCACTGAAGGTAGGAGAGATCTATAGGCAAAACCAAATTCCTTAGAGTTATTTTTTATTTTTTTTGGGTTTTTCCCTAGGGCTAATTCAATAGCAATCTTTACTGCATCTATGCCATTTGAAAGCGGTATAGCTTCAGTTGACATCCTATTACCACTTAATCTAACTGCCAGTTCGATTATTCTTGGTCCATTAAAAGTTATCTTTAGATCTCCTTTAATTATACCATTTTTTATACCAATGGCTAGGGCGCCTTTCTCCATTAATTCAAAAAGGGCACCTTTGTCTAGATCAGATAAGGTTGAGGGCATCGTATATCCAATCTCGACAAAAAAAGGTAAAAAAGAGAATATCCGATCAGCCAGGCCTAGAAGATGAAACTTCCCATTATCCATATAGGCATCGATACTATATTCTGGTCCTTCTAAATACTCTTCGATAATAACTTGTTTTAACGTGGAGCATTGAAAAGCCCTGTTATATCCCTCTTTTAATTCTTCTAAAGATGATATCTTAGTTACTCCACGACTACCCATATTATCTACAGGTTTTATTACCAGTGGGAAATTAATATAAAGGAGGGCTGTTTCTGCTTCCTTAAGAGTTGTTGCTAATCTAAAACCAGGGGTAGGTATTCCTGCATCAGAGAGATATTTACGAGTTAAGTATTTATTAGTCGAAATCTCAGCAACCTTTGAAGAAACCCCTGGTAATTGGAAATATTGGGCAACCTGGCCACAGTGATTGAGACATCACTCCCAACAGTCAATATCCCTTTTAGGTAATTGCTGTATTGTCTTAATTCACTGATCGTACCTTCAAAGTCTTTGGTACTTTTAATTATCCTATAATCGCAGAATTTAAATCCTGGGGCATTCGGATTTATATCAGTGGCAATTACTCCAAATCCCATTTGTTTAGCTTTTTTAATGGCTGGTACTTGGAGATCTCCAGCGCCGATAATAACAAGCATTTTTTGGCATCCTTCATTTATGTGTTGGTTCACAGAGAATCGGACTTTTTCGTTCAATGATGAAGCGAATTTTTTTAGTTGGGGCTCTGCCCCAAACCCCGAAGTTTTTTTAAGGCATAAGAGGAAACTCAAGATTGGTAATCGTTCACTCCCCCCTTCTTTTTTGTCACTTTCGAGTGGAGCTCAAAAATTTACCTCGCTAATTTAATTAGTTTTACAAGAAAAAACTTCTCGCTTTGTTCGAGATGACAAGTGAGGGGTCTGAATGGATACCAAGATTGTCATATTATTAGCAAAGTGAGATGGTAATAGCTTTTTCTCCAATCTCTTGCAAACCTTACTTTCTTCGGACGTCAGGATGAGCGAAGCCTCAATTAGCCGTCCCCCTGTGCCCTATTCCCTTTCATTTCGCAA
>JAZDLJ010000313.1:0-3211 GCA_043802115.1 bacterium
GTGCCTTTTTGCTCCGAAGGAGCATTTCATACTAGCCTAGGGTGAGCGAAGCGTAACCCTAGGTAATGATTTATATACCGATAGCACTCTGAAAGAGTGCCTCATAAATTATAATAAGCTCATCATATTATTATAGATGAATCACTCCTTCAGAGTGCTATTTGTTTTTTTACTGCTCCCAGGGTTGCGCTTCGCTTACCCTGGGCTAGTATGATATTTCCTTTCAGGAAATCAATAAGGTTCTTAGGATAAGACTATCCTTAATATAGTGAGTTGTGAATTTTAATCGTACGGGTTGAAATTTTTGTCTTCTTTTGTCCTAGAGAATACAGTATTTATTTTGGAAAGATGTCTATTATTTTAGAAAAAACCTAAGTTGGAGTAGTATATATAAGTAATTATGGTCGGTCACTTATCGATTATTGAGTAGCGGATTAAGGTTGATTCTACCTGACCTGATAATTTTTTCCTCGCTAACTGTCTGTACTTGAAGATAGCCCTTTTTATTTAATCCAACTATTCGACCCTCATAAGGGCTTGGTTCTTCCCCTTCAACAACAACCTGCTCACCCATAAAGGCCAGACAGGACTCTAAGAAGGAGATAAACCTTAAGGGTGTTTCAGAATGGATAATTTTTTTAAAACATGAGTTAATTGCTGGTATAATCTTTATCCATAATGATAGTGGGGTGAGGTCAAAGCCAAAATCGTTTAAGGATGTGGCAGAAAGTGCGTTGGGGTTTGTCAGTCCTTCTTCCCCTGGAGATGTAATCAGGTTAATCCCTATTCCGGCTATTGTTGCCTTGTTCTTCCCTTCGATTAAAATTCCTCCCACTTTTTTTCTTTTTATAATCAAATCATTAGGCCATTTCAATTGAAAAGGGATATCTTTATTGATAGCCTTAAGTCCCTGGATGATTGTGTACCCAACTACCAAAGGAAGCATTTCTGCCCATGGTTTAGTAATCTCGGGTAACCGCCAGGCTGCATAGAGGTTTCCAACAGGAGAATGCCAGGAACGGCCAAATTGTCCTCTTCCGGCCCATTGGCTTACAGCCAATGCTGAGCCTCCTTCAGTAAGAAGGTCTGACCGATATAAATGCCAGGCTACATCCAGGATAGAGGAACTCTCATCAATAATAATAATTGGTGGCTGTTCCCAATCTCTTCCAGAAATCCAATATTCGCCTCCTGTTCCTTCTTTAGAAGAGGAAATTTTTGTCCAGGGAGCTAATTCAGAAATATCAGAGCCCCATTTTTTTTTTAGCTGAGAATACTGGATGGAGGTTGGACTACTTTTTTTTGTTATGTTATCCAGTTCAGCTCCAAAGAAAAAAACACCTGATTTGTAATTCATATTTGACATCTTTCCAAAATAAATACCGTATTCTCTAGGGCAAAAGAAGAAAAAATTCGACCTGTACGATTAAAAATTTAAGCTTAGGAATAGAAATTTAATAGATTAACCCGAATTCTTTTTTTTACCACAAAGAGCACAAAGAAAAAACAAAAGAAAAGAGTAGTTCTTTGTGGCCTTTGTGGTTTGTGGTAAAATATTCTTATAATTATACTGGGTGTAATTTGGGTCAATTTATTTAATTTTTGTTCCTTAGGGATCATTTCCAAACAAACCATAAAAAAATCGATGCTGAAAGAACCGCACTTAAAGTAAAAGGTAGCCCTACCTTTAAAAAATCTATAAAGGTAACACGATAACCATTCCTCTTTAATATCCCAACAGCGGTCACGTTTGCTGAAGCTCCTATAGGTGTTATATTACCACCAAGAGTGCATCCGATTAAAAGACCAAACAAGAGAAGATAAGAAGTCCTATTCATTGCCCCTGATAATGAATGAGCCACTGGGATAGCAGCGACTAAATAGGGTATATTGTCAACAAAAGCTGAAACTAACAAAGAAACAATTATAATTAATATGTATGCCAATAATATGTTCCCTCTTGAAATAATAGCCAATTTCCGGGCAATAAATTCCATCCAATTATTTTTTGTAAGGGCATAAATAATAATAAAAATAAAGCTCAAAAAAAATATTGTCTCCCAATCAATCGCTGTAGAATATTTTTTTAAGGACATTGTCATTTTTCCTAAAGAAGTCGTTATTATTCCTAATATCCCAAAAGTAAGGCAAACAATTCCCAAAAGGCAGGGAACTTGTAGATTAAGAGAAGAAACAATAATAAGGGTTATTATCATCGCTCCCAGGAGATAACCAGGTACCCAGGAAATGACCTCTACCTCCTCATGAAGGTTAATCTTTTTTTTACAATTTCTGAATACAATCCATAATACTAATGTAGAGAATATAGCCCCTATCTGGACAGCAAAAAATAGACCAGGCTTACCTTTAAAAATAATAAAATCATTAAAATTCATCCGTGTATAACTAGCAAGGATCATGCTTGGAGGGTCACCTATAAGGGTTGCTGCACCTTGTAAATTAGATGAGACTGCTACAGCGATCATAGTATCAACTGGAGAGATATCCATCCTTCTGGTTAACTCTAGCGCTACTGGAGCAACAATTAGAACTGTAGAGACATTCTCTAAAAAGGCTGATATAAAACCTGCAAAAAGACAAATACTGATCAAAATAAGGTCAGCCCTATGCAAATGATTAACTATTCCATCAGCAATACACTGAGGAATCTTGGCTTCAACAAAAGGACAAACTAACAAGGATGTCCCGATGATTATAAAAATTACGTTCCAATCAATTATTTGAGGGACTTCTCCTAATTTAACAATGCCTAGTGATATAAGTAAGAAAACCGTAATAAAACTAAAAAGAATTTTTTTATCATGAAAGAGAACAACTCCCAGGTAGCAAGCAAAAAATATGATCAGTGATAGGCTGGCATGAAGTGTTAAAGGCATCTGTCTTCCTTTATACTTCCAACTGATAGAAAGTAGTCTTTTACTTTTTATCCGTTGGAAGTATATTTTTTTTAGAATTTAAGCATTATACTACTCCAACTTAGGTTTTTCTTGGTAACTATTAGCCTAGGTAAGACCTGTTAGGTTAGTTAAAGATCAGTAGGTTAAGGCACATAGGCACTGAGGCACAAAGTTTTCGACCTGTACGATTAACTTTAACCAGAGCGTTGGCTTAGGAGGTGTAAATAAATAACTCATCGCTTCCTTTCGGGCGAACTCTATTTTTGCCCCGAAGGGGCAACTCATAAACTGCT
>JAZDLJ010000314.1:0-9997 GCA_043802115.1 bacterium
GTGCCTTTTTGCTCCGAAGGAGCATTTCATACTAGCCTAGGGTGAGCGAAGCGTAACCCTAGGTAATGATTTATATACCGATAGCACTCTGAAAGAGTGCCTCATAAATTATAATAAGCTCATCATATTATTATAGATGAAACACTCCTTCAGAGTGCTATTTGTTTTTTTACTGCTCCCTGAGTTGCGCTTCGCTTACCCTGGGCTAGTATGACATTTCCTTTCAGGAAATCAATAAGGTTCTTAGGATAAGACTATCCTTAACATAGTGAGTTGTGAATTCTAATCGTACAGGTCGAAACTTTCGACCTGTACGATTAGAATTTATCTTGTCCCTAAATGCTTTTAGGATAATCTTTTTGTAGGGGTAAGGCTTGTCCTTCCCCTTTTAATTATTTTGGACTTTTTCTCATCTTCTTCCCTCTTCATCGCTTCAACCTTTAATGGTAAACCAAACAATTTAATAAATCCTTCAGCATCTTTTTGATTATAGAGGTCGTCCTGACCAAAGGTAGCTAGATTAATATCGTAAAGCGAATTCGGTGATTTTCTTCCAACAACAAGACATTGTCCTTTATATAACTTAAGTCGAATTGTCCCATTAACCCTTTCCTGAGTCTTATTTACAAAAGTTTGTAAGGCAGCCATCAAAGGTGAATACCAGAGTCCATTGTAGATCATTTCTGCTATCTTCTGAGAGATAATCTCCTTGAAATGGGTAGTTTCCCTATCTATGGTTATAGATTCCAAATCCCTATGAGCAACGTGGAGTATAGTACCTCCTGGGGTTTCATAAACCCCTCGAGATTTTATCCCTACTAATCTATTTTCCACGATATCCACTCTACCAATACCATGCTTTCCTCCAAGGAAATTTAATTCTTGCATAAGTTCTACAGGGCTAAGTTGTCTTCCATTAATTCTTGTAGGTCTTCCATTTTTAAAATCTATTTTAACAAATTCTGGCTTGTCAGGGGCATTTTCAGGTGAGGTTGTTAAGATAAACATATCTTCATCAGGCTGATTCCAGGGCTCTTCCAGTTTTCCACCCTCAAAGCTTAAATGAAAAAGGTTTTTATCCATACTATAAGGTTTTTCCTTAGTAACGGGGATAGAGATATTATGTTCTTTCGCGTAATCTATGGCATCTTCTCGTGATGTTATTGTCCATTCTTTCCAGGGAGCAATTATCTTGATCTTAGGATCTAAGGCCATATAAGTGAGCTCAAAGCGAACCTGGTCGTTACCTTTCCCTGTAGCGCCATGAGCAACAGCATCGGCCTTTTCTTTATGGGCAATTTCTATCTGTTTTTTGGCAATTAATGGTCTGGCTAAACTGGTCCCAAGGAGATATCTTGATTCATAAATAGCATTAGCGCAGATCGCTGGGAATACAAAATCACTTACAAACTCTTTTCGCAGATCTTCTATATATATCTTACTTGCCCCTGTTTTTATAGCTTTTTCTTTTAAGGGCTCAAGTTCTTCACCTTGACCGAGATCAGCAGCAAAGGCAATAACTTCACAGTTATAATTTTCTTTTAACCAAGGGATAATTATAGAGGTATCTAAACCGCCAGAATAAGCCAAGACTACCTTTTTGATATTTTTCTTCTCTACTTCTTTTAACATGTAAATCTAATCTCCTAATGTTAATGATAAATTATTTCGACCTGTGCAATTAAGATTTTTTACTTGCTCCGAAACTTACTTTTTTAATTTTCTAGGCTCGCTTCGCTAAATTGCAAAAACTCGCTTCGCTCAAACAATTGCAATTTTACGCTCAGCTTCACCAATAAAATTTAGAAAAAGTAAGCAAAAGTCGCTTTGTAAAAAACTTAATTGCACAGGTCGAATTATTTCCCTTCCATTTTAATCATTGGTTTGATTTACGTAAACTTAGTTAAGACCATTTTAGCTATACTCTTAAAAGTTTCAAATACTCCAACTCCATCCTTAGCCACTGCCTCAAACCAGGGGATATTTTCACATTTAAGTTGAGCTAATATTACATTTGAAGGTAAAATATTGGGCAAATCTCTCTTATTAAGTTGAATTACATAAGGGATTTCAGTAAGATTTAATCTATTCTCATTGATGTTAATTTTCATATTTTCAAAGCTTTCTATGTTTTCTGCTAGCCTTTCCTTTTGTGAATCAACAACAAATACAAGCCCATCTACACCTTTCAGAACAAACTGTCTACTCTCGTTATAACACCTCTGACCTGGAACAGTAAATAATTGGATTTTAGTCTTAAAACCTTTTATCTCACCAACCTCTATAGGTAAGAGATCAAAAAAGATAGTTCGATCCTTTTGTGTAGCAAGAGAGATCATCTTGCCTTTACAATCAGGTTTGGTCTTTTTGTGGATATACTCAAGATTAGTAGTTTTTCCTCCTAAGCCAGGACCATAATATACAATCTTAAGGTTTATTTCTCTAGCTGCATAATTTGGTTGCATATGACCTCATTTTTACAATTGTAACATGGATAAAATAGTTTTTTTACTTTATCCCTGTTACAATTGTTATTTTTTCAAAATTATAAAGTATAACGAATATAAAACAAAAAAACTGTTTTATCCACGTTGTAAGCGTTCCCAGTCACGATCAATCTGTTTCTGTAATTCTTCAATTATATGTCTATTTTCATCTTTAAAGAGATGCTTGAACCTCCCTTGAACCTTTATCCAATCTTCAATCGGTTTTTTTTCTTTAGGTATGTAATTTATTTTTATTGAACCATTCTCCATTTCGTATAAAGGCCAAAAACAGGTCTCTACCGCTAATTTTGCCAATTGAATAGCCTGATCTATCCCTTCTGCTCGCCAACCTCTATGGCAGGGAGCAATGACATTTAGAAATTTTGGTCCCTTTATTGACAATGCCTTTCTAGTCTTTTCCATTAAGTCTCTCCAATGACTTGGTGAGGCTTGGGCTAGATAAGGGATATTGTGGGCAGCAACAATAGCTGTTAGATCTTTTCTGTACTCTTGTTTTCCAGGGATAACTTTTCCGGCAGGACTAGTTGTAGTACTAGCTCCAAGTGGAGTAGAGCTTGATCGCTGGATACCTGTATTCATATAGGCACCGTTATCATAGCATACATAAAGAAAATCATGACCTCTTTCTAATGCCCCGGAAAGTGATTGTAGTCCGATATCATATGTCCCGCCATCTCCGCCCAGGGCTATAAACTTTATATTTTTGTCATTAGGTATCTTCCCTTGTCTTTTTAGAGAGCTGTACATAGCTTCAACACCGGAAATTGTAGCTGCTGAATTTTCAAAGGCGCTATGTATCCATGGTGTTCGCCAGGAGGTATATGGATATATACTTGTCGCAACCTCCAGACATCCAGTAGCACTGGAAATAACAACAGGGTCTTCAACTGCTAACAAAATTTGACGTATAACAACAGAAGCCCCACAGCCAGCGCAAAGTCTATGCCCTCCAGTCAGTAAATCTTCTTTATTAGATAATTCTTTTAATTTGATCATCCTTTAAAACCTCCCTTTACAAAGAAGAAGACGAGAAGTTAAGAAGACTTCTCAACTTCTTGTCTTCCTGACTTTTTGTCTTTTATCTTACTGTTGGATAATTACCTACCCTTTTAATCTTATCACCATTTTTTATCTGCTTCAACTCCTTAAATACGCTATTAATATTTTCTAACTTTAGATCTCTGCCTCCTAATCCGTAGATATAGCTAACTACCTCAGGGTGCTGCTTTAGGTCGTATAAAGCTGACCTTACTTCCATAAATAGAGGACCGCCATAAGCCCCAAAGGATTCGGCTCTATCAAAAACAGCAATAGTTTTTACATGACTTAAGACTTCTGCTATTTCTTCAGCCGGAAATGGACGGAATGTCCTAACTTTTAATGATCCGACCTTTTCCCCTTTTTCCCTTAATTCATCAACCACAACTTTTATCGTCCCTGCAGAGGATCCCATAGAGATTATTGCGTATTCAGCATCATCTAGTTTATAAGTCTCAAAAAAACTGTAAAAGCGTCCAAATTTCTTCCCAAACTCCTCTCCAATTTTTAAGATAACGGGTTTTGCCTCAAGCATAGCCTCGGCTTCTTGTCTTTTATGCTCTGAATAATAATCCTGTAAATCTAATGGGCCATAAGTAACAGGATTATTTATATCTAAAAGAGGGTAGGCTGGCTTATATGTTCCAATAAATTCTTTTACCATACTATCCTCTGCTAGTTCTATTCTCTCTATAGAATGGCTAATAATAAAACCATCAAAGCAAACCATAACTGGTAAAAGGACATTTCTATCTTCTGCAATCCGTACAGCTTGAATCAGGTTATCGTACGCCTCTTGGGCATCTTCGGAAAAAAGTTGTATCCAACCACAATCTCTAGCGCCCATCGCATCACTGTGATCACAGTGAATATTAATAGGCGCACTTAATGCCCTATTAACTAAGGTAAGGATAATAGGAAGACGTGTCCCTGATGCAATATAGAGCATCTCCCACATTAAAGCTAAACCATTAGCTGAGGTAGCAGTCATTACCCTGCCACCTGCTGCAGAGGCTCCAATACAAGCGCTCATTGCGCTGTGTTCACTCTCTACAGTTACAAGTTCTGTATCAACTATTCCATCAGCAACAAAACTGGAAAATTGTTGCATCACCTCTGTTGATGGAGTAATAGGGTAAGCAGCACATACATCAGGATTTATCTGCCTCATAGCCGTAGCTGCTGCCACGTTACCCGTCATAGCTACAATTTTTCCCATTATTGACCTCCTTTTGTACTTACCAGTGGCTGAAGATTGCCTTTTATCTTCAGCCACTGGTAAGTACATTTTTTAAATTAACACCCTTCATGCGGACTGCTGGTTATTCTTAATTGTCTCTTCGAGATAGTCTTGGTTAATTGCAAGGTTGAAACTCTTAACTACGAATCTATCCTAAGATTCAAAAAAAACTGAATCTTAGGATAGATTAAACTTACTCTCTTCTTCCATAGTAATTGCTTTTATTGGGCATTCTGTTGCACAGATGCCACATCCTTTACAATGCTGCATATTTATCTCAATAACCTTTCCATTTTTTACCTTTATGGCTGAATCTGGACAATATATCCAGCATAAAAGACAGTTTGTACATTTTTCTTCATCTCTAATGGGTCTAAAACTTCTCCAACTGCCTGTTATGTATTTATCTGAATTCCCCGGTTCTACGATTATACCTCCGATAGGTAATTCTTTCCATCCTTTTTCTTTAGCCGGACATTTAGTTTTTTCGGTTTTCATTCTGACTTCACCTCCCGATCAGCACGTTCTATTGCCTCAATATTCATCTTTATTAGGCTTTCACCAAATTTTTTACCATAGTCTGCCTTCATCGCCTCTATGATATCTTCTTTAGTTACCAGACCTGTAACCTTCGCTAGCGCTCCTAGCATTGGAGTATTGGGGATAGGTTTACCCAAGATATCGATAGAAATCTTGGTTGCATCAACGGTGTATATCTTTTTCCCTTCAATCCCTAGTTTCTTTCTTACCTCTGAAGGAGTTAACGGGGTGTTTATAATAACAAACGTATCTTCATCTGTTCCTTCAGTTACATCTATGCTTAACATGATCGTTGGATCAACCACTATTACTATATCAGGATTAGTAACTTGACAATGTATCTTTAAGTCATTTTTACTAATTCGGTTATACGCCCTTAAAGGGGCGCCCATTCTTTCTGGTCCATACTCAGGAGAGGCTTGAACATACTTTCCACCAGTAAGGGCAGCCTCTGCAAGTATTTTTGCTGCTGTTACAGTACCTTGTCCACCGCGACCATGCCATCGGATTTCAGTAACATTTTCCATAATAAACTCCTTTCTTTATTTTTTAGACCTCTGTTCGGCCTTCCAATGCCCTTGACAATGTTGCCATATCTGTATATTCCAAATCTCCTCCTACAGGCAGCCCTCTTGCAATACGCGTAACCTTAACCCCTAAAGGCCTTAATTCGCGGGCTATATACATTGCTGTGCCATCACCTACAACTGTCGGATTAGTTGCTACTATAACCTCTCTTATCCCTTCTGTCTTAATTCGAAGCATTAATTCTCTTATCTTTAGATCCTCTGGCTTTACATTATCTAAAGGAGAAAGATTTCCCATTAGGATATGATAACCTCCCTTAAATTCTCCCGTTTTTTCAATGACCTGAAGATCATAAGGATCTTCCACCACACAGATTATAGAATGATCTCTTTGCCGATTAGAGCAGATCACACATAATTCCTTTTCTGTAATGTTAAAACACCTTGAACAATACCGTATCTTATTTTTTACTTCTACAATAGCATTAGCAAGTTTTACAGCTTCTTGACGTGAGGATTTATGTATATGAAAAGCTAACCTCTGGGCTACTTTTGTCCCAATTCCAGGTAATTTTTTTAATTCCTCAATTAATTTTTCAATTGATTCTGCATATATCACAATTAATTCCTTATGTATAACAAACAGTACGTTGTGAAAACATTACCTTCTTCCTCATTAATTTAAAACAATCCTGGTATCTTCATATTCCCCGTAATGCCAGCCATAGCATTTGCCATCATTTCCTGTGCCTTTTCCAGAGCGCTATTGACTGCTGCTAAAACTACATCTTGTAACATCTCAATATCACCAGGATCTACGATTTCCGGATCTATCTTTATTGAGACTATCTGTTGTTTACCATTAGCCACAACTGTTACCATACCTCCACCAGCTGAGGCTTCCACAGTTTTATTAGCCATCTCTTCCTGCAATTTACTCATCTTGGATTGTAACTGCTGTGCTTGTTTCAGGACACCATCCATTCCTTTTACCATCCTAATTTCCTCCTTTTTAATTTGCAACAGGGATATAAAGTAGCTTTTCTACTTTATCCCTGTTGCAAGTGTTTTACATTTACTATTTCACCCTTAAAAATTTCTAACGCTTTTTTTACTATTGGTTCATTAATAATCTCTTTTCGCCGACTCTCTGCCCTTCTCTTTGCTGATTTCATACTCTGATCATCGTTACCAACCTCGTCATTTAGTTTTTCTTCTTCATAGGCGAAACAAAAGAGAGGTCTTTGGCCGACATATTTAGACAGAATGCTTCCTATAATTTCTTTACTTTCTTGCTGATCCAGGTAAAAAGAGTATTTTTTTTTGCATGAGAACTCAAGTTGACCATTATCCTTTACCTTCAAAGAGGTATTTTTTAGGACTGATTCTAATGCTGGTTTTTTCTCTTTTATTTCTAAAAGAATGTCTGGCCAATACTGACCAATAATATCTTTTCCTATTATTTGTTGTTTATCATTTTGTTTTTGGTCTTTGGTTTGTTGTTCTTCATTATTAAAAATCAAAGAGGTAGATGTACTCCTGTTCTCCTTTATGTCTTTACCAGGCATACTCGTTTCATCTACAGACATTCGTTGTCTGTCGTCGATTGTTTGTTGTCCATCGTTCTTTTTTACGGATATTTTTGTTGTAGATGTTTCATTTTCACTTAAAGAAGATACCTTGGTCTCTCCCTGAGGTAAAGGGAGTGACGGAAGAGAAGAAGATAAATTTCCAAGGCCATCTAATATTTTTTCTATTGAGCAAAGCCTTTCAAGCGAAGTGAGTCTTAATAATAAGACTTCAAATATAATCCTGGGATTACCTGATCTTTTAAGAACCTGCTCTTCTTGGGTAAATAGATAAAAAATTTGATGAAGATCATCTATGAAGACATTCACTAGTTGGGACTTTAATTCCTTCTTTTCTTCCTCTTTAAAGTCTATTAATTCATCCACATAATCATCACCTATTGTCTTTAATACTATTATATCTCGAATACATTGTAATATTTCCTGATAAAGATAAGATATATCATAACCCGATTCAACAAAATTTTCTACACAAATTAACACTTCCTTATTATCCTTCTTTATTATAGCCAAAAGCAGTTTAAATACATCTTCTCTTTTTACTAATCCCAGGAATTCAACAATTTCGTCATCTAAAATTTTTTGACCACAATAAGAGGTAACTTGATCTAAAAGACTTTCAGCATCACGAAGGCTCCCTCCAGCAATCCTAGCAATAAGAGACAAACCCTGTTCACTTATCACGATACCTTCTTTAGCAGCTAAACTTGAAAGGCATCTTATAATTTCTTTTGATGATATTAAAGAGAATTCAAAATATTGACAACGAGAGAGAATAGTTTTGGGGATTTTATGGAGTTCTGTAGTAGCAAAGATAAAAACAACATGGTTCGGAGGTTCTTCCAAGGTCTTTAGTAAGGCATTGAAGGCGGAAATAGAAAGCATATGAACTTCGTCAATAATATAAACTTTATATTTAGATCTTATAGTAGTATATTTAATATTTTCTCTTAACTCTCTTATATTATCAACGCTATTATTTGATGCCCCATCAATTTCAATCACATCCATTGATCTTCCTTGGGCGATCTCTAAACAATTTTCACATATACAACAAGGATTTGCTGTAGGTCCTTGTTCACAGTTCAAAGCCTTGGAAAGGATACGAGCAATAGTAGTTTTTCCAACGCCTCGAGGACCAGAAAAAAGGTAGGCATGAGCGATATGCCCAGAGGTAACAGCGTTTTTTAGTGTCCTTTTTATGGCCTCTTGTCCAATTAGCTCATCAAAGGTTTGAGGCCGCCATTTTCGGGCTAGTATTTGGTATGACATCTTGGGTTAACTAGTTATTCACGTTGATATTCAAATCTTGTATATCACGTAACTTTTCAAAGGTTTCTTCAAATGATTCTAAAGCATCCAGAACCTCTTGAATCCGTTTTCGCATCTCAAACGAACTTGCAATCTTTTGAAATTCATGCTTTGGTTTATAAATTGCCTCATGTTCTACTTCCCAAAAGAGGCCTGTTAGCATGGGAACAATTTGTATTTCACCATAAACAGTATCCTCTAGAGAACAATAACCAAAATATTTGAGAGCTTGCATCTCGCTCCCTTCTTTATACCCTGGTATATGGTCGGCTTCCCATGAATTAAAACGCTCTCTTATGCAATTATCAATTCTCTTAATTAATCCTCTTGGAAACACAAGGATTCGACAGGCTGTTACGGAATGCCATTTCTGACCGAGTTTTTTCTTTTAACTATTTGATTTTATTAGAGCGTATTTTTAAAAATTTGCATTCCGTAACAGCCTGTCGAATACCAGCAAGATCTTTTAGCTGGGTTAAACAATACATTTCAGGATGTTCTATATCAAACAGCGAGCCTTCCCGGCGTTTGCGTAGGCGTAATGAGTTGATAGCGCTTTCACAATCTTTTACCCTGGATATTACTTTAAATCTTTCATGAGGTTGTAGGGTATTTAGAACAGAGATTAATTTATATCTAACCTCGGCTTCTAGTTGTTCTTTTATGCGCTGAATATCAGGAAGGATTTTAAAATACTCTTCACGTAGTTTATCCTCTATACTTCTATTAATCATTTTTCTAGTTCTTTTAATATTTCATCTTTAATTTTATCAGAGGGCGCATTGTTAAAATAAAAATGCCATCCGTTATTATTTTTCCTCTCACCAATCTTTTCATCCAACCAACTTGGTTCATTATTGTCAATTGCTTCAAGACTAAAAATTTTTTTATCTATTCGATTATAATAGATTTTCCTTTTATAATTATATATGTATCTTCCATTTTCTAGTATCTTTTGTTTCTGTTCTGATTTAGACATAATTAAACCTCTAACTTTAACCGCTTCAAACTTATTTTTAATCTTTATTGGAAAAAACTTGATTATTGAGGAGTAATAGTTTTTTCAAAACTCAATCCTATTTGGCTAAGGCTTCTTTTCGCTTCGGTCATAATTTTTAATTCGCTTGCTGTTTGAATTTTATTTTTTAATATAGAAATGACTTCATTTAATATTGGTGTTACTTTTAATTTGGCTACTAAATCTTGTAGTTAATGATCCCAAAAAGATAGTAAATCAACAGAAAT
>JAZDLJ010000327.1:0-2612 GCA_043802115.1 bacterium
TTTATTGGAACGCATCAGCAATATGATGAGATAGACGCTACTATGATATAGAGGAGGCACTTAAATGGATATTAGACCTATTAAGACAGAGGCAGACTATCAAGCTGCCATAAAAGAGATTGAACACCTTTTTAATGCCTCTCCTGAGACACCAGAGGGTGACAGATTAGAGGTATTAACAACATTAGTAGAAGCCTATGAAGAGAGGCATTTTAAGATTCCTCTTCCTGATCCTATTGAGGCCGTTGTATATTATATGGAAAGTCGTGGCTTGTCCCATAAGGATTTGGAACCTTTCCTTGGTGGTTGTCCTCGGGTTTCGGAAGTATTGAATCGGAAACGTCCTCTTTCAATAGAGATGATCCGCAGACTATATTTAGGACTCAAAATTCCGGCAGAAATACTGATTCAACCATATGATTGTAAGGAAGCGGCTTGATCCAGTTTGTGGGTTGAAGAGCGCTAGTTCGAACTATACCGATTAGTAATCGGCAATCTTCTGTCTTTACCAAAAGCCTTGGGGGTGATTTTAACCCCGGGAGGAGATTGTCTTCGTTTATACTCATTTCGATCGACCATGCTGATTACCTTTTTTACTATTTTCTGATTGTCCAAAAAGTCCACAATCTCAGATGGTTCTTTATCTTCCTCTACGTAAGCCTTTAAGATAGGATCCAGGTAATGATAAGGAGGCAGAGTGTCTTCATCTCTTTGATTTAGTCTTAGTTCAGCAGTTGGTGCTCGTACAATTATACTTTGAGGGATTATATCCCATCCAGCCTTTTTGTTTACGAATTCGGCTAGTTCATAGACTAGCGTTTTTGGCACATCTTTAATCACTGCGAACCCGCCAGCGGTATCCCCATATAAGGTGCTATATCCCACGGCAGTCTCACTTTTATTTCCTGTAGTTAAAACCAGCCAACCATATCTATTAGAGAGAGTCATTAGAAGGTTACCCCTGATCCTTGCCTGGAGATTTTCGAATTCAACCCCCTCTCTTTTATCTTTAAACATTGGGAGTAAGACTTCCTTATAGATAGAAAAGATAGATTTAATAGGTATAGTAAGGAAATATGAGATCTTAAAATTCCTTGCCACAATCTCGGAATCCAAGAGGGTTTCGTTTGAGGTATATTCTGATGGCATTGTAACCCCAACTACATTATCTGCCCCTATTGCCTTAACTGCAATAGCTAGAGTTAGGGCTGAATCAATCCCACCGCTTAAGCCAATCACAGACTTTTTAAATCCGTTTTTTTGAAGATAATCTCTGGTTCCTAAGGTTAATGCCTGATAGATTTCTTCTAATCTATTAAGTTCAGGAGTTTGTTTCAAACTAACAGGTTTACATCTTGAATCTCTTTGGGCTGGTTCGAGTATTTTATATCTTTGTTCATCCAAAGAAGACGATTGTGTAGTTGAACTGTTAAATTTAGACTTTTTTTGATCCTCCCCGAATTTAATATCTGCGATTAAGAGATCTTCCTCAAATCGTTTAGCGCTTGCTATTACTTCTCTGGCGGGATTAGTAATAAAACTTCCCCCATCGAAGACAAGTTCATCTTGGCCACCTACCATATTTGTGTAGCACAAATAGGCGTCAGTTTTTTTAGCAAAATTAGTAACGATACCTCGTCGTTGGTCAATCTTTTCAGCATGAAACGGTGAGGCTGAGATATTCAACACAACTTGAACCTGATTCTTTACTAAGGAGTTTATAACCTTCTTTCTATTAGTCCAAATATCCTCGCAAATAGTTATCCCAAATCTTACTTCATCAATCTTGAAAAAGAGGCGCTCTCTTCCAGGTCTAAAATAGCGATTTTCATCAAAAACACCATAATTGGGGAGCTCAATTTTGTGGTATATCCCTATCAACGTCCTATTACTAATTAAGGCAGCAGCATTATAGACACTTCCATTGCGAATATCTGGAAATCCAACAATAACATTTATACCTTTACATTGTTTGATAACATCCTGGAGGACTTCCCAACTATCTTTTAAGAATCGAGGTCGTAACAAAAGATCCTCAGGGGGATAACCACATATTCCAAGTTCTGGAAAGGTTATGATATCTACACCCCTGTCTTGAGCACTTTTTATTAAGCTGGTTATCTTATTAAAATTTGCCTTAAAATTTCCTACGATTGAGTTGATCTGTCCAAGGGCTATTCTTAAAATTTTCATTTGGAATGTCTGTTGCGCTTTGTTGGTTGTTTACTGGAAAAAGTTGAGAGATTAAATCACAAAAAAAAGATTAACTCAAGCTGAGACTTATGATTTATTTATGATTTATGAATTTTTTAATTTTGAGAGATATTGCGATAAGATTTTTTTTCTGATATACTAAATTTATGTTTAGGAATTTCAAAGTTTGACTTGATTTTTTTTATTTGCTCACAGATTACACAGATAAATAAAGATAAAAATCTGTGTAATTCGTGAGCTATATATTAGACATCTTCCCAAAATAAATATCTTAATTTACTAGGAGGGAAGACAAAAATTTTGTTGGAGAGAGTTATCAGGAGACTTTTTGTAAATTTTCTTAGCGCAGTTTCACGTAAAAAATTACCATTGTTTGAGCGTAGCGAGTTTTGGTAATT
>JAZDLJ010000340.1:0-2755 GCA_043802115.1 bacterium
ATGCCTTTCCCCTCAAATAAAGTAGCTACCTTGTTTTGCTCTTCTGTTGCACATAAGGTAATAGTTGGTATTCCCAGATAGATCAGCTCATACATGGTAATACCTGGAGCACAGATGGCGAGATCGGCATTATTCATGAGAGTAGCTAGATTCTTCGGATTGTCATATACCTCAAATTCAGACTGTTTTTCTGTTTTTTTTCTAAGTGTATCTTTATACAGAAAACCCTGACCCAAGGCAACCATTTTTTTAATTCCATTAAACGGGATTAAGGCATTTACTACCTTTTCAGTTAGACCAGAAGGATCACTTCCACCAAAACAGATAAAGATTGAAGAGATTTTTTGGTTAATTTCTTTAATCTCAGTTCTTATTTTAAGAAATTCTTCTCTTAAAATAACATAATCTGAACCAAAGAGATACTTCTTTGAATCTTTATTTTTTATTTGTTCATTGACATCGATAACTAAATCTGCGTATTCTTGTCCAGCGCCAAGATCATCTATAGTTACCAAGGTACATCCGAGTTTTTTGATCTCTTGGATATCTTTAAACTCTGTATTGTTAATATCCATAATTACAATATTCGGTCTATAATTATAAATATTTTTAGATAAATTAGCTGAACTTTTTAGGGTTAATGTTTCGTCAATTAAAACAGAATAACCATTTTCCTTTACCATCTTTATCCCTGGTTGAAAATTTCCTGTTAGGAATAGGATGTCTATCTTGGATTGTTTTTTTTTAAATTCTTTGGCTAGGGTAAGACATCGGGTTACGTGTCCAAGACCAATTTCAGGATGGCCATCTACACGGAAGAGGATTTTAAACATAGATTTTAAGGAGGAATTTTTTGAGTAAGATTATTAGGCGGTTATTTTATGTAACCTTTTGCATTGTGTTTACAAATTCTTTACCTGAAAGCGGGCTAGGTAATGGGTTTCCATCTTGGTTATAAATTTCTATTGTCTCTTCAATAAGTTGACATAGTTCATCAAAAACTTTACGTTCATCATCGCCATGACATCCACCATAAAAAAGTTCGGGACAGCTACCTATAAAACATGTATCTTTATCAGACCACTCAATAATTTTTACATAATTAGACTCTTCTCTTCTCATTTTTTGCCTCCTTTAGGGCAAGCTGTACAGCCTTTTCCTGATAATGTTTTGCATCGTCACTATCTTTTCCAGAGCTGGTAATAGGTTTCTTAACATTTGGATGGGTAAAATTTCTATGGCTTCCCTTGCCTCCTCTATTAATAAACTCCGCATTTTCTAATTTTTTTATAAGCTCCCTTATTTTTTTTGGCATCAAACAGATATTAGACATCTTTCCAAAATAAATACGGTATTCTCTAAATATCTAGAGGCAAGAGAAGACAAAAATTTTGCTGTAGTGAGTTATTAGTAGGCTTTTTATAAATTTTCTTAGTGCAGCTTCCCGTAAAATTGCCTCTGTTTGAGCGAAGCGAGTTAGGCAATTTAGGGAAGGAAGCTTAGAAAATTCAAAAAGACTACTCCAACGAACGAAGCAAAGATTTTTGTCTTCTCACCCGCAAGATTATTTTGGAAAGATGTCTATTATATAAAATAAAATTTTAAATCAAACATTAATTTTAAGAACTATTTTTTTAAAGGGTAGGCTAATTTAATAACCTCTCTAAGATCAATAATTTTTCCTTCTTGGTATAATAGTTTATATATCTTTCTAATTAATTGTAAATCTTTTTTTTCATCAACAGTAATCCTATAGTCAGGATAATATAATTCCTTCTCTGCTATGATTTTATGTATAATAAATTGTTCGGGGTGTTCTCTAATATAGATAGTTACATGCTCGCGATCCCTGCTTTTGGTTGTTAAACAAGCTATTTTTTTTAAGGTTTCAAATGAGACAATCTCTGTTCCTGCTCCATAGGGGAGTCCTTCGACATAAGAATAATCAGCGGATTTTTGTAAATGATATGAGATCATTTTAGGCAGCATATGAATATCAATTAGAGGGTTATCCCCTGTGACCCTTAGGATATGATCTGCATTTACTGAGGTTGCAGCCATTATAAATCTACCCAGGACATCATTTTCAGAACCAGTAAAAGCGGTAATATTATTTTTTTTTGCCAATTCTACAACCTTGAGATCAGCCTCATTTTGGGTTGTAGCGATAACAATCTCATCTAAAAAAGTTGGTTGAGTTCTTTTATCTGAGATCAATAGGCATTTTAATCGATCAATGATATGTTCAAGTAAAGGTTTTGACTCGATGGGTTCTAGTATCTTTCCATAGAACCTGGAAGAATTCATCCTGGCTTGAATAATCGCTACTATCTTCATGTTTATCTGTATCACTCTTATTTGGCGTTTTATGAACTATCCAGCGTGGTTACCAATTATAAATCATTAAGTTACAAAAAAATGAAATGATGTAATTTGCTAAAATTCTAAAAGGTATATTTTATAATTGATTACGATTTATTTTGTTTTTGAGGTATTTTATAACCTTATGAAATTAAAAATATTAATATGTTGAATAGTTACTTTTAGGTTCTTCTGCAATCTGTGACCAAAAAAGGTAAAAAAAAATATTTATTAAGTTGGGGACTCTGTCCCTAAACCCCTGGAATTTATCGCTTTATGGAATATTATAGATAAATAAATCATATCGTCAGGGTTTAATTAGCGCCCTTCGGGCGGACTCTATTTTGCCCCGAAGGGACAACTCATAAACTGCTCCAAAGGAGCCTCTCATACT
>JAZDLJ010000349.1:0-16531 GCA_043802115.1 bacterium
GGTTATGATGAGGTGGAAAAAATGGCAGTGATGGTTAATCAATCGAAGATTTTGATCGTGTTGCCTGATGGGAACTGTTATTTGAGACCATGGGAAATTGTCTGAACACGATTAGAAGGATTACAGGATGGACAGGATTAAAGCAAGAATCTGAGATGATAGGATATTTTGTTTTATTCCTGTTAATCTTTTAATCCTAAAATTTTGTTCAGACAATAAAAAAAGGAGATGATGCAATTATGTCTAAGAAGATTTTAGTTACTGGTGGAGCAGGGTTTGTTGGCTCTCATCTTGTAGATACCCTGGTTGCAAAAGGACACACAGTGCGGGTTCTTGACAACCTCGACCCTCAGGTACACGGTAAAGATCAATGTATTCCGCTTCATTTGAACAAAGAATGTGAATTAATCAAGGGGGATGTAAGAGATAAGGATATCTTTCGAAAGGCGATTAAAGGTATAGAGGTAATATTTCATGAGGCCGCAGCTGTTGGGGTAGGACAATCAATGTATCAGGTTGAACATTATATGAGCACTAATACAATGGGTACTGCTATCTTGCTTGACCTCCTGATAAATGAGAAGCATTCTGTGGAAAAGATATTAGTAGCTTCATCAATGTCTATCTATGGTGAAGGAGCTTATCTATGTATGGATTGTGGCCAAAAGGAGGTTGAATTAAGGAGTGAAGAACAACTAAAGAGGCAGGATTGGGAGATGTTTTGCCCTTTATGTAAGCAAAAAATGAGGGCTATTCCAACTACCGAAGAAAAACCTTTACGACCAACATCTATCTACGCTATCTCAAAAAAAGACCAGGAGGAGATGTGTATAAATATAGGGATAGCTTATAGATTACCAACAGTCGCCCTAAGGTATTTTAATATTTATGGTACAAGACAATCACTGAATAATCCTTATACAGGTGTAGCAGCTATATTTTCCTCTAGATTATTAAATAAAAATCCTCCCCTTATCTTTGAGGATGGACTTCAACGCCGTGATTTTATTCATGTCTCAGATATTGTCAGGGCAAATATTTTATGTATGGAGAGAGATGAGGCAAATTATCAAATTTTTAATGTGGGTACAGGTCAACCGAAAACTGTTTTAGAGATAGCTAATATTTTAGCCGAAAGACTTGGAATCGATATCCAACCTGAGATTGTTAATAAATTTAGGGCAGGGGATATTAGACACTGTTATTCTGAGAGCTTAAAAATTAAAGAAAGATTAGGTTTTGAACCTAAAGTGAAGTTTCAGGATGGGATAGGTGATCTGATAAATTGGGTTAAAAAGCAGAAGACTATTGATCTGGTAGAAAAGGCAAGAAGGGAACTGGAAGAGAAGGGATTAACGGGGTAAGTTAATGATGAGGCTTCCAGGGTAAGATTTGTAGCTATACTACTCCAACTTAGGTTTTTCTAAAATAATGCAGGTTAATTTTGTAACTGACTGTTAAGGCACAAAGTAGCAAAGGCACAGAGGCACAAAGGAAAAAACAAAAAAAATCTTAAAAACTTTGTACTGTAGTGCCTTTGTGCCATAATATCCTGGTTTTAACTAACACAATCACTTGGAAAAAACTAAGTTGGAGTAGTATATAAGGATAATTGGCCCCCTCGACAGGCTGTTACAGAATGCCATCTTTGAACATTTCTCTACTTTTAATTGCTTGATTTTATTAAGGAGCATTTTTGAAAATTTGCATTCCGTAACAGCCTGTCGAAGTGATTGCCAGGACAAATCTCACCTTCTTATGGATCACTGATTTCTAAATTATTTATTTCTTCTAAGGTATAAGGTATCTTGATTGTTATTGTCTTGAAACCTTTTCTTTACAAAATCCTGGTATTGTTATAAAATAGACTTCAAATTAGGTATTTTAGGTAGCGCTAAACAAGTAATGCTGAAGGTCAGCATTACTTCTACTAACTAATTGATAGCCTATACTTTTAAACGTAACATTCGACCTAATAGCATTACATGTTGTACACTACCTAATTTCAAAAAATACTTCCAAAGGGGAGAAAGTAAAAAAGCTACTTTCTCCCCTTTGGAAGTAAGGAGACCATTAAAGTTGTCTAATCAAAATACACCTATTACACCTAATATTACCAATATCCCTAAACAATATAACCCTCACGAGAATGAACTAAAATGGTACTCCTTTTGGTTATCTAAAGGTTTTTTTACAGCAGATAGTAAGTCTGAGAAGAAACCTTATTGTATAGCCATCCCTCCGCCAAATGTCACTGGTTCCTTACATATGGGACATGCCTTAAATAATACCTTACAGGATATTCTTGTCAGATGGAAGAGGATGCAAGGGTATAATGCCTTCTGGATATTCGGCACCGATCATGCTGGGATTGCAACCCAAAATGTAGTGGAAAAACAATTGGCCAAGGAAGGGATCACCAGGCATGATCTAGGTCGAGAGGCCTTTATAGAAAGGGTCTGGAAGTGGAGAGAAGAGTCTGGTGGGATGATTAAGGGGCAACTGAAGAGGTTAGGCGCCTCGTGTGATTGGAGTCGAGAAAGATTTACTATGGATGAGGGTCTGTCCAAGGCTGTTCGAGAGGTCTTTGTCAGGTTGTATGAAGAGGGATATATCTATAAAGGAAATTATATAATAAATTGGTGTCCTCGTTGTCAGACAGCCATATCTGATCTTGAAGTAGATTATGAAGAACAAAAGGGGTTTTTATATCATCTTAGGTATCCTTTGAAAGGGAGGAATGATTATATCGTCGTAGCTACTACCCGACCTGAGACTATGTTGGGAGATACTGCTGTTGCTGTAAATCCTGAGGATGAACGATATAAAGACTTAATAGGAGAAAAGATAATCCTTCCCATTGTAAACCACGAAATACCAATTATCAGCGATTCTTTTGTTGACAAAGACTTTGGAACCGGGGCAGTAAAGGTTACTCCTGCCCATGATCCTAATGACTTTGAGATGGGGAGAAGACACAATCTGGCACAGATAAAGGTGATGAATCCAGATGCTACAATGAATGAGGCTGCTGGTAAGTATCAGGGGCTTGATCGTTTTGAATGCCGAAAGATGTTGGTTGAAGATCTAAAGGATGAAGGTTTGATTGAAAAGATAGAGGATTATCAGAATAAGGTAGGCCATTGTTATCGTTGTAAGACAGTAATAGAACCCACCTTGTCTGAGCAATGGTTTGTCAGGATGAAGGAATTAGCCGGGCCGGCAATTAAGGTTGTTGAAGAGGGAAGGCTTAACATTGTCCCTCCTCAGTGGAAGAATACCTATTATGAATGGATGTACAATATCAGGGATTGGTGTATCTCAAGGCAGATCTGGTGGGGACACAGGATTCCTGTCTGGTATTGCAAAGACTGTCAGGAGATGATGGTTGCAAGGATAGAACCTAAGAGGTGTACGAAGTGTGATTCTCCAAACCTGGAGCAAGAATCAGATGTCCTTGATACCTGGTTTAGTTCAGCCTTATGGCCATTTTCTACCCTGGGTTGGCCTGAGAAAACTGACGAATTAAAGACCTTTTATCCTACCTCGGTCTTGGTTACAGGTTTTGACATCCTCTTTTTTTGGGTTGCCAGGATGATCATGATGGGACTGAAGTTTATGGACAATCTTCCGTTTGCTGATGTTTATATCCATGCCCTGGTTCGTGATGCAGATGGTCAGAAGATGAGTAAGTCAAAGGGTAATGTCATTGATCCCCTGGTCATAATGGAAAAATATGGCACAGATGCCTTTAGATTTACCTTAACTGCCTTTGCTGCCCAGGGGAGGGATATTTGTCTATCTGAAGAGCGTATAGAAGGCTATAGAAACTTTGTGAATAAGATTTGGAATGCCTCAAGGTTTATCTTTATGAATATTGGTGATTATGAGTTTAATGAAGACATCCAGGAAGAAAAGATTAGTCTTGCTGACAGATGGATCTTAAGTAGGTTGAATAAATTGATCAAAAATGTTAATACCTATTTAGTAGAATACAGATTTAATGAGGCCGCAGGTTCTCTATATCAGTTTGTCTGGCATGAATTCTGTGATTGGTATATTGAGTTGTCTAAGCTAGGACTTATGGGAAGTGATCCTGAAATTAAAAAGACCACTCAGCATATCCTGCTTATGTTGCTAGACAATATTCTGAGATTGCTTCATCCTGTCATGCCTTTTATTACTGAAGAGATATGGCAGAATCTCCCCGCACCATTTAGAAAGGCTGATAGTATTGTTATATCAATCTGGCCAGAAGTTCAGGAGAAGTTTATTGATGATGTGGCTGAAGGTCGCTTAGAGATCATCAAAGAGATAGTCTCAAGTATAAGAAATATGCGGGGAGAGATGAACATTCCCCCTTCACAAAAGCTCACAGCGATTTTAAGATTGGAGAAAGAAGAATTAATTCAAGACTTGGAAGAATATCGGTCTAATATTATTAATTTAGCTAGATTAAGTGAGCTTAAGATTGAAAAACAGATAGAGAAGCCTAGTTATTCCTCAACTATTGTTACTTCACTAGGAGAGATATATATACCCTTGAAAGGGGTTGTGGATTTCGAGGAAGAGGAGCGACGTTTATTAAAGGAGTTTAAGAAGGTTGAAACGGATCGTGAGCAGTTGGATAAAAAACTTTCCAATCCATCTTTTCTTGAAAAGGCTCCAGTCGAAGTGGTTGAGGAAAAGCGAATAAAATTTCAGCAGTGCCTTATATTAAAGGAAAAACTAGAACAAGGTCTAATAAGGGTGAGAGAATGGAAGAAATCTTAAGAACTAATCTACGCGAAGATATCGGATGTGGCGATATTACAACAAACATCTTAATCGGAGAAGATGTCAGGGCTTGTGGAAAGGTAATTAGTAAGGAAGATGGGATAATCTGTGGGGTATCCATAGTAAAAACCCTTTTTGCCTTAGTTGATAAAGAAATGGTTTTTCTCCAAGGGGTCTCAGATGGTGAGAGGATTACTAAGGGAAAAGTTATTCTTAAGTTAACAGGCAAGGCCAAGACAATCCTGACCCTGGAGAGGTTGGCCTTAAATCTGTTACAACACCTATCAGGTATTGCGACCCAGACTTCAAGATATGTAGAAAAGGTTAAGCCTTACAGTGTCTCCATTATAGATACAAGGAAGACCTCACCTGGTCTTAGAAATTTGGAGAAATATGCTGTTCGGTGTGGAGGGGGGAAGAATCATCGTTTTGGTCTTTTTGATGGAATCTTGATCAAGGATAATCATGTTGATATCGTTGGGGGTGTTAAGCAGGCGGTGAAGATCGCCAGGGAAAAGGCCCCGCATGGTTTAAAGATTGAGGTAGAGGTAAGAAATCTGGAAGAGGTTAAAGAGGCCCTTGAAGGAAAGGCGGATATTATTCTTCTTGATAATATGGATATTGAGATGCTTAAAAAATCAGTGGAGATTATTTGTGGCAGGGCGATAGTAGAGGCCTCTGGGGGGATAAACCTTGAAAATGTTGAAGAAGTGGCTAAAACAGGGGTAAATTTGATCTCCGTGGGGGCTTTGACGCATTCGGTGAGGGCATTAGACCTTTCAATGGTAATAGATCTACCCTGACTCGTTTTTTAGTCAGGGTAGATCTATTACCATTGAAAGGTCTAATTTTAAGTTAGGAATAGTTAAACCATGAAGGGAATAAGCATAATAGAAATATTAATTATTTTAGCTATCCTTTTTGTTATTATAACTTTATTTGTTCCAACACAACCACCTGACTTTAGATGTAAAGTAAAACAATCTGAGGCCAAAAGTAATCTTTCTACTATCTGCTCAGATTGCATATTTTGAGGATTTTGGTAAATATGGAAAAGATTTTGAGCAAATTGGCGTAAAATTTGAAGGAACTCAACGATATACTTATTATCTAAATGATCAAGAGGTATTAAAGGAATTGGGCATAAA
Source organism: bacterium (assembly GCA_043802115.1). Classification (GTDB taxonomy): domain Bacteria; phylum SZUA-182; class SZUA-182; order JAZDLJ01; family JAZDLJ01; genus JAZDLJ01. The sequence continues at coordinate 5,925 of JAZDLJ010000349.1, forward strand.
CCCTCCTTCTAATCCGGATGAGGAATTTGTTGCAGTGGCAAAAGGGAATATTGACGATGATGATTTTCTTGATATTTGGGCGATCTCTCATTGTAGTGAAAAGGGAAAAACATCCGATAGATTTTTATTTAAAATCCAAGATGACTGTGAAGACAAAAAATACAATGAAGAGGTTGAAAAACTAAATGGTTTACTTTCTGAATATAGAAGTAAAAAAAGAGGCGCTAATAAGTAGCTTACAGTTAATATGAGACTTTTTAAGCATGAGTACAACAGGAGTACAAAATGAAGACCTTAAACTATCGAATCTTACTAAGAAAAGAACCAGAGGGCGGATATACAGTAATAGTTCCTTCTTTATCAGGATGTGTTACTTATGGGGATACAGTAGATGAAGCGATGAATATGGCAAAAGAGGCTATTGAGTTATATCTAGAAAGTTTAAAGGAACATGGGGAAGATATCCCAACAGATGAAGATACATTAGAATATACTTTGATGATGGAGAGTTATGTCTAAGTTACCGTCTGTTACTCCTCAAAAAGTTATCAAATTACTTGAAAAAGAAGGTTTTGTTTTAGAAAGAATTAAAGGAAGTCATTATGTTTATTATCACAATAGTATGAAAAAAAGAGTTGTTATTCCATTTCATAAAAAAGACTTACCGAGAGGAACATTGCTAGAGATTTTAAAACAAGCAGGCATCAGGAAAGAAGAATTGCATTGAGTAATCATATTTTTGTCACAGATTATAGAAGAGACAAATAAGTTTGGAGGAAAATGTTTATGAAGTCAAAAAAGATAGCTCTTACTTATTCTGATTATATTAGAGGAATTTCAGATCTGAAAATTGAAGAACAGTTGAATTTGTTGGAAATGATTTCATCTAGATTGAAAAGTAATGCAGGGAAAAAGAAAAAACATAGTATTATGGAACTTGAAGGATTAGGTGAAAATATATGGAAGGATATCGATCCCAAAGAGTATATCCGAAAGGAGAGAGAATCTTGGGATTAGTCGAGGAATTAAGAGGATCAAGAATCTGTATCGACACTGCTCCATTTATACTACTCCAACTTAGGTTTTTCTTGGTAACTATTAGTCTAGGTAAGACCTGTTAGGTTAGTTAAAGATCAGTAGGTTAAGGCACAAAGGCACTGAGGCACATAGGCACAAAGTTTTTAAGGTTTTTTTGTTTTTCCTCTGTTCCTTTGTGCCTCAGTGCCTTTGCTACTTTTTACTTTACGCTACTATATTTAATTAATACAATTAGTTAGAAAAACCTAAATTGGAGTAGTATATAACAATCTTATATTCATTTTTTTAATGAGTTAAATTAACCAGGGTTGAATAGGTCTCCAGCATATTATTTCTCCTTTTTAAAGTAATTTCTAGCTTAACAGCAGATGGAGGCATCCCATTCTCATTATCTGAATTCCATTCATCTACCCATTTTTTATCAGCAGATTTATAATAAGTAATATTTAATCCTTCAATATTATCGCATAATTCAAAGACCTCTCCACCCTTTTCAACATCATCGTTATCAATATTAACATCTCTACGAATCTGCAAAACCCCTAAAATTTTGTCTTGATTATTGGGAGCAATATTTAATTTATAGCCGATCTCAATCAGATCATGTTTTTCATCCTCTAATTCAAAGGGGTGGTTAGCCGTAATAAAACTAAGGCTATCAACCTTATAGCTTTTACCAGCATCATTAATCTCTTTATCTTTTCCAATAAATTTTAGGTTAGGATCCTCATGCTCATAAAAGGCTCCCCTAATAGTCTTTACCATAATATCTAAGGTTAATCTTGCCTTCTGTTCTGTCTCTATTAAATCCTGAGTATCTTCAATTGTACTAACACAATTCGCATAGGTTGTATATATAAGCATCAGGACAATAGATAAGATGGCCATGGTAACTAAGACCTCTAGTAAGGTAAAGCCTTTTTTATTGGTCATTTACACCCCTGGGAGATTTCCCCATTGGAAGATTGGGAGGAACATCGCAATAACAATACCGCCGATAATAACTCCAAGGATCACGATCAAAACTGGTTCGATTATAGAGGTTATCGCTGTTACTGCTGCCTCAACTTGAGATTCATAAAATTCAGCAGCCTTGATCACCATATTGTCCAGATGACCAGATTCTTCTCCTGCTGAGGTCATCTGTAAGATTAACTGCGGGAATATATTACTCTCTTTAAAGGCCTCAGTTATTGTTGCTCCTTTCTCAATCTTCACTGCTGACTCATTTATAGCTTGTTCGATAAATTTATTATTTACTGTACTCTGAACTATTTCTAAGGACTCTAGTACTGGGAGTCCGCTAGATACAAGGACTCCAAACGTCCTGCAAAATCTTGCGAATATCGCCTTTCTAATCAATTTTCCAAACAAAGGAAATCCTAGTTTATATTTATCAAAGAGAAATCTGCCTCTGTTAGTATTTGCTAATATAATAGAGAGGATAATAAACCCAATAAAGAGTATAAAGGCTATAATAAAGTGGCTTCTAATCGCATTCACTGTGTTAATTAAAATTTTGGTAGGGAGAGGAAGTTCCATCTTGTTACCTTTAAATATTTCTTCAAACTTTGGGACAATAAATCCTACTATAAAGGTCAATATTCCGATAGCAAAGATAGTTACTATAAGAGGGTAGGCTGTGGCAGCCTTGACCTTACGACGAAGACTAGCTGATTTGTCTAAGTAAAGGGCTAACTGGGTTAAGATAGTATCTAATTTACCACTAGCCTCACCAGCTCTTGCCAGACTTACATATAAGGTATCAAAGGCAGCGGGATTTTTCCCCAGGGCGCCTGAAAAATCCATCCCATCCTCAACATCTCGGCTAACATTGTTCAAAATATTTCTAAAAGACTTATTGGTGATCTCTTTAGAGAGACTGTTTAAAATCTTGAGTAAAGGGATACCTGCCCCAAACATGGCTGCAAGTTGATTAGTAAAGAGTAATATCTCATCTAGTTTTATCCCCATCGATTTAAAAAGAGTAACTAGTTTACTAAGGGGACCCCCTTTTCCTTCTCCATTTTCATTGTCAGAAGATTCCTTTTCCTTTTTAGAAGAGATAACATAAAGACCATGATCATGTAGTTTCAGGACTAATTCATCCTCACTACTGGCTTCCTGCTTACCATTTATAATCTTACCTGCAAAATTTTTTGCCTGATAATGATAGATTGCCATTTTACATTTCCTTATTCATCTATTGCCGTCCCTAATATCTCTTCAAGGGTTGTAATCCCTCGGATAACCTTTTTTAGTCCACTTTGAAAGAGGGTAGACATCCCAAGTTCCACTGCCCTCCTTTTTATTATGTCTGGTAAGGCGTTCCTCAAGACCATGTTCTTTATCTCTTGATTAACATCTAGGAGCTCATGGATGGCGATACGTCCGAAATAACCGGTATTGCTGCATTTAGGACAACCTTGAGGACGATAAAAGGTAATCTTTTTCCCTGTAGGATTTCTAATCCTTAATCGTTCAAGTTCCTCAGGGGATGGTTCATATGGCTCTTTACAGTCCGGGCATAATCTTCTTACTAAACGCTGGGCAATGGCCAGGGTAAGTGAAGAGCAAACCAAAAAAGGCTCTACTCCCATATCAGTTAATCTAATAATTGTCGCTACTGCATCATTAGTATGAAGGGTACTAAACACTAAGTGACCAGTAAGAGAAGATTTAATAGCCATTTCTGCAGTTTCTAAATCCCTTACCTCTCCAACCATGATAATATCTGGATCTTGTCTTAAAATAGATCTTAAAACATGGGCAAAGGTCAATCCGATCTTAGGATGAGCCTGGACCTGGTTAATCCCATTAAGTTGATATTCTACAGGGTCCTCAACAGTGACTATATTGGTCTCTGAAGATTTTACATAATTTAAGGCAGCATAAAGAGTTGTCGATTTTCCACTTCCTGTAGGACCGGTTAATAAAATCATCCCATTTGGTCTCTTAATCTTTCGTTTAAACTTTTCCAGGTCATCAGCCTCCATACCCAACTCTTCCAGTTTAGTAGAAAAACCTGATTTTTCCAGGAGTCGTAAGACAACCTTTTCTCCAAAGACTGTAGGTAGGGTTGAGATACGCAGATCAAAAAGTTTATTGCCAGCCTTAGCTGTAAATCTTCCATCCTGTGGTAGCCTTCTCTCTGCAATATCCAGATTAGCTAGTATCTTAATACGGGAAATAATGGCCATTTGAAGATGTTTTGGCGGAGAAAATATCTCATATAAGATACCGTCAATACGATACCTTATTGAAACAGTCTTCTCCATAGGTTCTACGTGGATGTCACTCGCCCGTTTATTAACGGCATTAGTGATAATATAATCTACTAACTTTACAACAGGTGCATCAGATATCTGATTCTTAAGTTCTTCAAGGTTAATTTCTTCTTCATTTATTTTTTCTATCCCTTCTCCTGAGCCCAACCTCTCCATTATATCCTGTAGGGCATCTATTTTATCTCCTCCATAAAGTTTGTTAATCGCCTCTTCAATATCCTCTTTTGCCCCTATTGCCGGATATATCTCATGATCGGTGATACTTTTAAGGTCATCGATAGTAAATAGATCAAAAGGATCCGCAACTACAACGATCAATTTTTTGCCTTCTTTTGCAAAAGGAATAGCATGGTAGACTTTGGCCACATGACTGGGGATTGTTTCCAGGAGAGCAGGATCAATGTTAAGCATCTGTTCTGCAGTTATATAATCTATATTTAATTGTCTTCCTAAAACTTTAAAAATATCTCTTTGGGAAACAATTTTTAAATCAACTAAGATATTACCGAGACGCTCTTTTGTACTCTTTTGATGATCCAGTGCTTGTTGAAGTTGTTGTTCAGTGATTAAGCCTTCTTTAATTAATAATGAGCCTATTTGTTGATAGGCCTTGTAACCTTTAGCCATTTTATAATCTCAATGGTGAATTGTGAATGGTGAATTGAGAATGGTGAATTGTAAGTTGAGAATGGTAAATGAAAAAATAAATATAGGGGGCAGAAGGTATTTCTATATTTATGCAATGTCCAAAAAAATTATTTTTGCATTAACCATTTTTAATCTTTTTGTTCACATTCATCATTCACAATTAATTTTTTGCCTGTCTTACCATCTCATATCTGGTTATCTGGGGGGTTATGAAGATTATTAGCTCCTCAAATTTCCTTTCAACATGTTTATTCTTAAACATCCAACCTAAAACGGGGATTCTTTGGAGCCAGGGGATACCTTGTTCCTGATTATTATTATTTTGTCTAAAAAGACCACCGATTACAGCAGTTTCTCCATTATTAACAATAAGCTCCGTATTTGCCTCTCGATTACTCCAACTTGGTTTTCCATCAACCAGATCGGCGAGAAGATCTTTTTTTTCGGCTTTAATCTTCATCGTCACCCGATCATCAGGGGTGATATGAGGGGTAACCGTTAACTTGACATTTACCTCTATCTCCCTTGCTTCATTTTGTCCTTCCTTGTTTGGGTAAGTTACTATAATAGTTGTCCCACTTTTAATAACGGCTTCTTTATTATCAAGGGTTGCAATTTTGGGGTTTGCAAGGATCTTCCCATGGCTATTATCCTCCATGGCCTTAAGCTGCATATCAAGATTAAACTTTTCCTGAAGGACATGACCTATGTTAAGGCCTAAACCTCCATGAGACGCAGATGGCAGATCAACCAGGTAGGTACTGCCTGTAGTTGGTCCAATATTAATTCTAGGGAAATCTTTTGAAGCAGGCGTCTCACTATGACTCGCCCCCCACTGCACCCCAAGGCTTTTTACATAATTCCTCGTTGTCTCCACAATCTTGGCCTCAATCATCACCTGTGGCGCAGGTCGATCTAATTCTTGAAGCAATTTTTCAATAACAACAATATTCTCGGGTAAATCATTAATAATAATCGAATTAGTGTCCTTGTGAATTGTTACTGTAGATCCAACTAATAAATCAGTCTCTCCTTCTGCCTTTGGCATTTTTTTTAGGAGTTCTTGAACATTACTCTGAATATCCTCAACCTTGGCATAACTAAGAGGAATTATCTTAGTCTGGTACATCTTTAAAGTTGAGGGTTTTTCAACATCAAGTTCTTCAATTAGCGCCGCTATCTGTTTGATATTCTCAGGGAGATCCATTATGATTAGAGTGTTTGTACGACTATCTGTCTTTATAACACCCTTTTCAGACTTAAATGTCTCCAAGGTCTTTGCTATTCTATCTCCGCTTGTATAATTAAGGTGGAATATCTTAACATCAGGGGTGAGATGTCTAAGCCTTTTTTCATCTGAAACCTGTTTGATTAGTTCCTGATAGGTGTCGATTCTAAGGACATCCTCATCCTTGATACTCCCTAATTGAGCTGCCTTTAAGACAGTAAAAAACGCCTCTCTTACAGGTAATTCTTTTAGACTCACTGTAATATTACCCTGAACCTTCTCGCCAATCACTATATTAAGATCATATTGAGTTGCAAAATACTTCAATATATCTCTAACATCAGTATTTCTTAACTCCATTGTAATAGGTTCATCAGGTAAATCAACTTCTGGTCCCAGGTAATATTCACTTTCCGTTTCTTCTGTGCCTATTACATTTTGATCTGTATCCAGCATAGGATCGTAAGGTTCATATCCTGAAATTATAACATGGGGCAAGGCAAAAAATATAACAAAAGATAACAAGATTACAAAATAAAGATTTTTTTTGAGCATAGATAATCACCTCTCTTAACGTTTTGTTTTTGCATTAATCGTTTTTAATTTTTTTGTTCATCATCATAATTCATCATTAACTTTTGTTATCCAGGTCTTTAATTTCTCTTTATTTTCTAGTTGGAATGCAACCTTTTTCGCCACATCCAGATCGGTATATTTCCCTATCCTAACCCGATAAACATTATTATTTAGATCATCTTTTATCTCTCCCGCTACTATATGTGTGCTATCATATCCAACATCAATTAACCTATCCTGCAAATCCAAGGCAATCTCCTGAGAAAAAAATGATCCTATCTGAATAGCATAATATTTATCTTTATTCGTTCCTAATCTTTGGTTCTTAGTTCTTCGTTCCTGCTTCTTAGTTTTTAGTTCTTTATTCTTATCCTTCATAACTATTGGGGACATAATTGGCTTATCATCTTTTAATTTTTCTTCCATCTTTCTGTCTAGTCCGATATCTACATTGTTTCTACTTTCTTTTCTGATCTTCTTTATATCAAAGATTACCTCATTTTTCTTCTGATCTTTTTCTTTTGGAACAAGGGATCGAGTAATACCCTTTACTGGAACCTTAAGATCAATAGTATATGTCTTAGCGCCATATCTGAAGTCTACAGAATCTTTATTGATTCTGGTAATCATACATTTCGTTGTCCCAATCTCATCACCCTCTTTGACATAAGTTTTATTAATAATAGCCTGCCTTTGTCCTTTCATATCCAGGATACCCTCCAATTCTAAGACAGGTACGATATCTTTTTCCTGATTAGTACCTTTAGCATCCAGGATCTCCTGAAATGGATCTCTTGGCAACCAACTAATCGGAAATTCCTGGCTTACCCTGATATTTGGCCTATTCTTTTTTATCGTTTCAACAATTCCAGCTTGATTTTTATCATAGATAGTAATCTCTGCCCTTTTTTCGGCCTTTTCTTTTGCTATCATGAGTTCGTTGGTCTTCATTTCGTAGGTAGATATAGTTAATTTCCCCTGGTGCTGGTCAGGGTTTTTGGGATTAGCATAGATACTTAATTCACTAATATTTAGTTTCTTCTCATTTTCAAGTTTATTAATTATATCTAAAAATTCTTGATAGGAGGAGACAGCCTCAATCGTAAAAGGGATTCGGGTATAATAGCTTTGACTACTATCAACATTTTCTGGTGTTATAGAAAGAAACTTAATATGTTCCTTCTCTGCGAGTTCTTTAACCTCTTTTAAAATTTTGGGAATCCGTTCTTCCTGAGGTATATTTTGATCCTTAAAATGATTAATACTTAAACCTGTGAGATCAACCAGGGCAAGTTTAACGTACTCATCATCAAGATTTTTAATTGCATTCTCTATACTAATTTGCAAATTTGTTGCCTCATCTTCAAGTGTTCGAAGCTCCTTTTGTTCAGGGGCATAAGCAAACATATAAAATGGCACTGGGATAGCCAGCCAAAATAGTATCGTATAAAAACACCATACCCTGGGTAAAAATTTAAATCCTTCCATCAGTTCTTCCTCTCACTTTAAACTCGCACTTAATTCAAAGGTCATCTTTTCATCAGCGATATTTGGGACACGCGAATATTTTAGGGTAGTGGGCTCAAAATCCTCTGCAAAAGCCCGGTTAGTCATTATGCTTAACATAAATTCTCCAATTAAATAAAAATCCTTTTCTTGAAACCTTGAGTAGGTTGTCCCTTTAACTGTTAGCCCACTCCTTCCTGCACTAAGATTATCTAACCAGACTTTTTTAGGTAATAAACGGGGTAAAGCAGCTAGTTTATCAGTCCATAATACCTTTTCTCTTTGTAATCTCTCCAGGGCTGTCCTTTGGGCTGCAACTCGGTTTCTCTCATCATTCTTTGATTGTAACTCAACCTTTTCCCTAGCTATTTCATCCTTTTTTCTTCTAATGTCCTCCTTTTGAGGAAGATAGTAACATTTGACGAAAACAGCCATAGCTATAGTTAAAAGACCTAGAGATATTAGAGTAATGCTAATATCAAAATAAGTGCTTAAGGAGATGCCCTCGCTCTTTTTCTTTTTACTTTTAATTTTTGAAAAATTAATCTCAAATCGCATAATTTATCCCCTGTTTTCCTGATACCTGCTTTTTCATCCTCTGGTAGCTAATCCTATAGCCAATGCTAATTGTGATTTGACCTCTTTTAATGCCTCTTCAGAGATACTCTCTGTATCAATGGTTACTTTTTTTAAACAATCCAGGATACTTACTGGCAATTGTAACTCCTCTGAAAAATACTTCGTAATTCCTTCAATGTTTGCCCCTCCTCCAGTAAGCAATACCCTACTAAATCCTTTTGCCTCAGATTGATTTTCATAATAAGTTAATGAACGTCGAACCTCTCTTATAAGTGTTTCTAATACTGGATGAACAATATTAAAAACCTCATTATCAGTATTGCCTTTCTTTTTTTTCAAATCTTCTGCCTGCTGATAACTTACATTGAGCTTTGTTTCTATCTCTTTAGTAAATCTATTACCAGCAATGGGTATATCCCTGGTAAAAAATACCCCATTCTCCCTGTAGATATTTAGGGTCGTAATCTGGGCGCCTATATCAACCAAAACAATAGTTTCATCAGGACTATACGACTCATTAAAAAAGAAGGTATTCATAAGAGCCAAGGAATTAACATCTGTAATATTGGGTTCAATATTAATCTGGGAAAGGCTACTCTGAACCTCATTTAATAATTCTTTTTTAATAGCGACTAATAATACCTTCATTGTGTGATCAGGCTTTTTAGGATCTAATATTTGTGACTCCATTTCTACCTCTTCTATAGGAAAGGGGATATAACTTTTTGCTTCCAGTCGTAAAGAGCTTTTTAATTCCTTTTCTGATAGTCGAGGGAGTTTTATTTGGCGGACTACCACTGATGGCCCACCAATAGAAATAATATAACTCCCTTTTTTAGTCTGCATACTCGAGAGGATATTTGAGATAATAGGAAGCCTATTATTTAAATTTAATGGATTAGCTTGATTATCAATAATCGCAGGTATGGTAGTGATATTATAATTTAAAAGTCTTAACTGATTTCCTACATTCTGAACCTTTACTACCTTTATGGAGTTTGAGCCTATATCAAGGGCTATAGTATATCGATTTGTAAAATTAAAAAAAGAACCTTTTTCTTTCTTATTTTCCTTCTTTTTTTGAGGCTTTATTTTATTATTCTCAGCCTCTATTTTTTTCTCACTCTCTCCACCTTGATTTTTATCTTTATTAGGGAATAACGCCCCTGCCTGATTCAATCTTTGAGTGAGTAAATAACAGACCTGTTCTCTAATTTTCATATAATTACCTTTTGGATAGTTCATAATAATATAATATAGTACTCCAAGTTAGGTTTTTCTAAAATAATGCAGGTTAATTTTGTAACTAACTGTTTAGGCACAAAGGCACAAAGGAAAAAAATAAAAAAAACTTTGTGCCTCCGTGCCTCAATATCTTAACATACTGGTTTGAACTAACACAATCACCTGGAAAAACCTAACAATGTTATAAGTTTTTATGGTCGCTTACTTATATGTTAAAAGTTTTAGAGCTATTTTATCCTACCCTAAATATACCCACTACTAGAATTATTAAACATTTTCCTTTAGAAAAAAATATCTTTTTTCCCCTCTAGCCGTCTCCATGTGCACTCTTCATTTTTAAAATTGCTGGGGGAAACAACGGCACTGGTGTAGTTAAATGGGATTATTTAATTATTTGTAAATTTTACTAAATAAACCCTAAAAAGTTGACGATATAATCTACTGAACAATTAACATTAACTCTTTTTATGAGGAGGTAGATTATATATGGAAATTTTAAA
>JAZDLJ010000370.1:0-8531 GCA_043802115.1 bacterium
AAGAGATTTGTACAAAAGAAGAATACGATTGCAGCTATGATGAATATACCCCTTCTCAATGTAAAAGCTGTTTTGGTACAAACGATTACGATCATTATACAGGGTTAACAATCGATTTTAGTTCTGCAGAGGTGGCTGGCCCTGACCTGAAGGTTCCCAGGTTTATAAAGGCAGAGGATGATAAGGTAATTACTACAAAACGCCCGAATGATACTGATTATAATGCCTTAATAGACGTAACTAGTTGGATTAAAGAGTTAGGCAAATTAAAATTTACCTATCTCAATAATGATTATAATTCCAACGATCCTCTCTCTAATCCTAATACAGTACGGGCTGGAGATTTTGAACCTGACAAGAGAGAAGTGGCCTATACTGGAACATTTGAGAAAGGTATTTTTGTGGCAAAAAATAAGTATGAATATATCCAAAGGTCGTATTGGGATGTCTGGTTGGATGATGATGAAACAGGGAGAGAAGAGACCTGGGAGAGGTATGCTGATCAGAGTCAAAGCGATAAGATAAAAAAAGGAGAAGAACAAATTATTGCAACCAATATTGAACCACAAGCTGATAATAAGGTAAAGATAACAGTTGTCGATAGTAATACTGCAAACAGTATAAAGATGAGCTTAGCCCAGAATAAATCCGTCAAGGTAAGGATAAAACGAGTAGATACAGGAGATGAAACAATCCTAACAATTGATCCGGAACTAAATCCTGTACAAATGGATATCGATACCTCTTATGAAGCAACTGTCCCTCCTGCGGATACAATACAATCAGCTCCTTTAAAAGAAAGTATCGCCATGGATCATAACTCGGACTGTTTAGCTGGAATTGAAAGGACGAAAGAGGGATGTACAGTCTATACGTTATACGGATATGGCGGTGGCTGTTCCAGCACTGTTAAAATATGCAAGCCAGCAGATTGGAATCTTTGTCAGGGATGCTCTCCTGACACAAGTAGTTTTTGTGAGGCAAAACAAACGTATGTTGAAAGAGATTACATTGAAAGTTTATTTAAAGAGCTTAAATTCAAATAGTTAAACCAGTGATCTTGGCTATTTGATTTAATTTAAAGGCAAAAGTGGACTTTTTTTCAACACGCTTAACTCAACAGTGATAAGTTCTTCTCTAAGTATTCGAAATAAAAGATATTTGTCAAAATACGGCATTAGTACTTAAATGTAATAATTTTAAAAGATTAATTTATGTTTAGGAGAGAACTTATGAACTTATCACTGTCGAGTACTTACACAGTTACAAAATAGGAGGTGAAAAAAAAAATGGATAAAAAATCCTGGTCAAAAAATTTTAAAGATAAACAAAAAGGTTTCACCCTCCTTGAAGTCCTTGTAGCTCTAGGAATTTTAGGAATAATAGTGACAGGGGTTTTTCTTGGTTTCTCTCATGGCTTTGCTGTTTCCAGCAACACCCGAAAGAGATTAAAGGCTATGGATATTGCTATGTCTAACCTTGATAGGGCGGTTCAACTCGTCTCAACTAGTTTCAGTTCGATAAACGATACTGGTAATACACCAATAAATTGTGCTACTGATAATAGATTCTATTCAGAATCAGGATGTAATGCTACTATTATTGTGAAAGAAACTTCTGTCTTAGGAGAGGTCAATTGCAAAAGAATAAATAGTAGTGTGGATTGGAATGATGCACAACAAAAAAGAAGTCATACCATAAGTTTTGATACTGCAGTATACTGGATATCAGAGGCTGCAAAATAAAGTTAATCTTGGTATAGATTCAAGGATAGACATACCTTTAAAAAACTAAAGTTGAAGTAATAATAAGAAGGGAGGAGATATCAGGTATGAAAAAATTTATATTAATTAATAACGAAAGAGGAGGATTTTTATTAGCCGTCTTAATAATAATGCTAATCCTTTTATTAGGCATAGGTGCATTCTTTCTCATTAAAACTTATGAGGTAAATATGGCCACAAATAAAGAATGGAACCTGGCCTGCCGAAATGCTACTGAAACCGTTTTCAGGAAGTATACCTTTTTAGCAAAAAAAGGCAGTCCTAAAGACTGGAGAGTAGGCCCATTGTCTGAATTATACGTCTTTGAGTCTTGCCAGGGTTCAGGTAAAGCAGCAGATTGTGTGAATCAGACCTGGCGAAAAAAAGGGAGTGGAGGAAAGGGAGGGAGTGAATCGTTACCATATACTATTAGCGTTCTTACAGATAATGGTACAGGACGATGGAATTGTTTCTTACTACCTGACACCCTTAGTTACAAGGATGGATTTTTAGAAGGACTTGACGTTTCGAGCAATCAAAAGTGTGTTGGATTGCGTTTTGAGAATATACCGATGAAACATTTCGGAGGTTCAAAGGAAGCAAGTGGAAATTCGATAAGGACAGTATATTCCGAAGTTATTATGTTAGAGAAGCAGACAAAAACAACAGAAAAAAATGCTAAGGTAATAGTAGAACCAAAGGTATTTACCTCGCCTAATCCAATTGTTTATAGTAAGACAGAATAAAATTTAATAGTTCATTGGGAAGGAGGGCAAGAAGGATGAAAAAAATTCTTTTAGGAGAAAAAGGATTTACCTTAATCGAATTGTTAGTTGCCACTGTTATTGGCGTTCTTGTGCTTTTTTATGCCTCTAATCTCTTAATCCATTATTATAGGATTATCAAGCGTGATTGGATAATAAAAACAATTAATGATGATATCAATTATGCCATGGATTTTATCGCCAATGGAAGATCGGAGTTTGGGATAGGTGATGGCCAGGGGCGCTTAGCCAGCTTGAGATATGCTGCCCAAGACTTTATAAATCCAGGGAAAAGGTCGTTGAGATTAAAAGATCATAATGGAGGAACTGATCTAGCCTACTATTATATTATTGATAATAAACTGAAAGTTAAAATTACTTATTATGAATCAGGGTCACTAAAGTCAAAGTCAAAACTTTACACCATTATCCCACGAGAAGAAAATGCCCCTTTATTATATACTGAACCTTTAGATTTTGAGACTAGTCCCGTTGATGTGGGTAAAAATTCGAATACAGTTTCATCTGTACGGGTAAGAATTAAACTTATTCGAAAGATAGATGATGACAAAATATTACCCTACTACGAAAAAGAATCTACTCAGATATTTCCAGTAAACGTTGGGGCCGGGACGATAACCAGATAAGCAACCAAATTAATAACGGAGGTAAGGATGAACTTCATATCAAAATTCAACAAGGAAAAGGGATTTACTTTAACAGAGATAATGGTTGTAGTGGCAATTGTAAGTATCTTAGTCTCCCTGGCAATCTATAACTATACACGTTTACTTACGAAAGAAAAGGTTAGGATTGCAGCAAGGACAATAGAGATTATTGCGAAAGCTGCCCAGGATTATAGTGTTAAGCACTTAAAAAGTGGACAATATGCTGAAGGGAATCTAAGCAATACAGGAGCGATCAAGAATCAATATGGCCTAGAAATCTTTTCTGAAAATTTTGAATTTTCCCTAGTTGGGAGTGAAATTAAGGCAAAACTCAAAAAGGATGTTAATGGTTTTAAAAAAGATGATCCAAAATATAATACACTTACTTATGATTTAGCTCAGGTAATTAATAATGAGTGGGGAGGAGGACTTAACCAATATAGATAAGCGCATAACTTCCCCCGTCGATCTGGTATTATCTACTCTACTAATCCCAACCCTCTCAACTCTTCTTCTGGTATCCCCGTAGATTCCAAAACAACCTTTAAATCCACGCCTAATTTTAAAAGATTCCTTGCAATCTCTAGTTTGCCTAACCGCTCGCCCTTCTCTATCCCAATCCTCTCGCCCTTCTCCAACGCTGCTTCAACTGCCCCTCTTTGGTCCTGGATCAATACCAAACTCTGATCATAAAGCTCCCACTCTTCTCTGCTCATACTCGCACGATTAGCTATCTCAAATGCTTTCTTGAAGACCTCAACTTGTAAACTTTTGGGGATATAATCCAGATTTCCAGCATTTTTTATAAAAAATACCCATTTTTCAAGATTATTTTGTAATTCATTATCGCGCTTATTAAACTTCGGCAGCTCTATAAAATAATAACTAATCTCATTAAGATAGCTCTCATTTGTCTCTGATTCTTTTATTAGATGATGGGATAGATATCTAACCCTTTCATCTTCAAACATTATAAAATCCAAAATATTAATAGCCACGACCTGATTCAGCCTGGGATAATCTTCTCCCTGTTCTATCTGATTTACATAAGCCTTAGAGGAATTGTAGACTACCCTCTTAATAAATCCCTTCACATACTCTACCTGCATCTCAACAACATAATGAACGCCTCGATAATCCGTGCATTTTACATCCAAAAAACTATGTTTAAGCTCTTTGATCTTTGGCGCTTCATAGGGGTTTAAGATAACGACTGATTCGATACTCCTCTCTCCTTCTAGTTTCATTACTGCATTAAGGAAAGAGATCAAGATATCATGGGCGCTGTCATTGCCAAAGATCTTTTTAAAGGCATAATCAGAACGGGGATCAATAAATTGCATTGTAATCACTTCCTTTGCAAGGGGGATAAAGCAGCTTTTTACTTTATCCCTGTTGTAGGTTACTCACTCAGTTTGTTGTCAGGTCAAGATTTTTTTTTACCCTATCCCTATTAACTTAGTTCTGTAACAACCTGTCAAGTAGTCTGTTTTTATTACTCCAATTTTTTTGTTATTTTTCGTTGAAACCCAATCTCAACTTTAGAAAGATAAATTTATGGTTTCAAAGTTCTTTTCTATAATCTTACGAAACTCCTGAGAGGTTCTATGCCAATCGAGCACATCCACCCGGAAAGGCAGATTAGATACTTCAAAATCTTCCTTTAAATCATAAAGCAATTTTAAAGGAAGTTTTTCTTTACCAAGAATAGCCAGATCAAGATCAGAGTATCTCTTTGCCTTAGAAGAACTCCTCGAACCAAAGACACGTACCTCACAATCTGGGACATGCTTATGCAATATCATTTTAATTGTTTCAAGTTGAGCGGGAGAGACATCAATCATTTTTAGCCTCTAGTCGTTTCAAAAGATCTTTTGCATCATTGAGAAATCTAATAGCAAAGCCATAAACATCTTCAGCCTTTTCTTCATCATAGGTATGTGTTATCTCATTACGTGCGCCATGGTATTCAAACCATCGTTCAACATCATTAATAAGCTGATGTTCAGCCCCTATTCGGAAAAGTTCCCTTCTCGTCACCCCATCTATGCCAGAGTTCCCTGCATTTTTTTCGAGCCATCGTTTAATGAATTTCCAACATAGTTCATAGGTAAACTCAAAATTTTGAATTACGCCGGCACGAATAACCTCTTCATGTTCATGGTTAATAGTTCCTTTTAGAGATGACGCAATATTTATCGCCCTATCCAGAGAATTGATTGCTTTTTGTAAACTGCTTAGATCCAGTGGCATATTTATCCTCCTTCTTAAAATCTTAAAAAACTATTCTATTATGCATCATTCCAGAGTCATCTACTATCATTACTTTCATGGCTAAAACTTTCTATTTATTATACGCTGGTATCAAGAAGATGCTCCCCACTGGTAAACACCAGCTTCTAAACGCTAGTTTTGTCTAGCGCCTTCGTAGTTTCATTATAGATTCTTACCGTCTTTTAGTCAACTTATAATGCAATCTTACAACCTTGACATAAATCTAAAAAAAATATTGTTAAAAGACAATAGATTAGTTATACTAAATTTAATGCCCATTAAAGGAGGTAAGTAATAAGATGTCACTGATAGGAGAAAAAAAAGTAATAAGGTTTGATTGGGCAGCTAAAAATATCTTAAGAGATAAAGCAAATTTTGATATCTTAGAGGGATTTTTGGCAGCTGTGCTAAAAAAGGATATACAGATAATAAACCTACTTGAAAGTGAATCAAACCAGATGGAAGAAACAAATAAATTTAATCGTGTGGATTTACTGACAGTAGATGATAAAGGGGAGCATATAATAATAGAGATTCAAAATGAAAGAGAAGTACATTATCTGGAGAGACTTTTATATGGCTCCTCGAAACTGATAGTAGAGAATCTAAAACTCGGCGAAGAATTTAAAAAGATAAAGAAAGTAATATCTATTAGCATATTATATTTTACCCTCGGGGAGAGAGTAGATGACTATGTATATTATGGAAGGACAAAATTTAAAGGTATCCATACCCATAACCCTTTAATCTTAAAGAGGAAAGAAGAAGCAACAGTAAGAACACTAGAGACAAAGGACATCTATCCTGAATATTACCTCATAGAAGTAGAACGATTTAAGGATATAATTCAAAGCGATCTGGATGAATGGATATATTTTTTAAAGAATGAAAGCATCCGCGATGATTTTAAGTCTAAAAATATCAGAAAGGCCCAAGAGAAGTTAGACCTGCTGAAGCTGTCTCCTGATGAAAGAAAGAGATATGATAGATATTTACTGAATCTGGCCAGCGAGCTGGATATAATTGAAGGTGCAAGAGAAGAAGGGATAGAAGAAGGGGTGGAGAAAGGTAAACAGGAAGGGATGGAAAAAGGAGAATTAATCGGCGATATTAGGCTTGTCCAATCAGCAAAAGGACTTTCTATCTCTGATAAAAATGAGCTTAAACAATTATCAATAGAGGAGCTCACAAGAAGATTGCAGTACTTGAATAGTTAAATTTTAATTTAAACGTACAGATAATTGATCCTACTAAGACTTTTGAGCTATACTCGCTCTATTGCCTCTTCAAAGGCGGGGATAAGTTGCTCACAACCTTCTATAACACTCGCAAATAGAGCACTATAATACTGAATGCCATCCCTTTAGACCTTTCAGGGGTAAGAATAAGAATACAAAGAGGAGATATTATGAAGACTTGTGAGCCTAATTTTCCCTATCTTTATATTGGCCATGGGACAGCCTGTGCTAGAAAAAATATGGAGTGCTTTGTTTATTTTAAAGATATTGTCCCTCCTGATTGCCAAAAAAAAATAGAAAAAATCTGTCCAACACCTCTTGCTTCTTACTTTGCCTGGGAAGAAAATATATTGCATGTGGGAAGTGATGATGGTCTGTTAAAACATATTATCTCTTCCTATAAAGGTGTAGGAACACCTTACCTGGGAGGTGCTGGTAAAGAAGTTATCCCCTCAAGCGAACAATGGCAGGTATTTAATGAAGATATTGATTGCTGGGTAAAAGAAGCCCATCAATTAGTTCCTCTGGTATTTGTTTATAAACCTATTGATATTGAAACTGGCACTAAAACGGATGACTGGCATGATTGGAGTTTAGAACAAATCCCGGCAGTAGTTCTTGCAATTAAATTTCCTAAAAAATTTTTATGGATGGTTAAACAAATATATAAACTATGGCGTACATACCTGGCAAATCTTCCTATAGAAAATCAGGAGAAAATACTAAAAAAATTAACCAGTAAAGAACGCTGTGCATTTAAGGCTTTTGGGATGCATCTTTTATGGAAAGATGAAGATTTGAAGATGTTGCGTGGAAATGCTGAATTTAAGGCTCTGGTTTGTAAATGAGGTATTAACCAACAATTTGTATAATTTTATGTTTTTTTTGAATTGTAAATACATTTCTTGACAATAGTATGATTGCAGTGTACACTATGTTAGTGCAAAAGAATTCAAGGAGGTGTTAATATGTTAAAAAATATTACATTAAGCGCTGAAAAGGAGCTTATCCAAAAAGCTAGAAAACAGGCATCGCTAGAACATACTTCCCTAAATATAATTTTTAGAAAGTGGCTTGATCGATATATAAGCAAGACAAAATTTGGAGATGAATATTTTCAATTAATGGATGAGTTGGACTATGCAAACTCTGGGTATAAATTTACTAGAGAGGAGATGAATGAGCGATAAATATTTTATCGATACAAACATTTTTATTTATACTTTTGATAAAGAAGAAAGAATAAAACAGAAGAAAGCGAAAGAAATTATTGGAGATGCACTTTCATCAAGTAAAGGGATAATAAGTGTGCAAGTTATCCAGGAATTTCTTAATATTGCTACAAAAAAGTTTAAAGTTCCATTAACTTTACAAAGCAGCAAAAAATATCTTACGAAAGTTTTAAATCCTCTTTGTGAGGTTTATCCTGATATAATAATGTTTGAATTAGGACTTGATATTCAAGCCACAACAAATTATTCATTCTATGATTCAATGATTATTGCTGCTGCAAAGAAAGGTGGATGTGTCAACCTATATTCTGAAGATATGCAAGATAGTCATGAAGTGCGAGGATTAATTATAATCAATCCTTTTAAATAAGGTTGTCGCAAATGGACTTCGTGTAATTAAAAACCATCTATAGTACTCCAATTTAGGTTTTTCCTAGTATGATTTTTGCAAGCGTCAGTAGAAATTTTGCTGGAGAGAGTTATTGAGTAGTCTTTTTGTAAATTTTCTTAGCACAGCTTCCCGTTAAAAATTGCCCATGTTTGAGCGAAGCGAGTTAGGCAATTTAGGGAAGCAAGCTTAGAAAATTCAAAA
>JAZDLJ010000408.1:0-25833 GCA_043802115.1 bacterium
AACATAGTGAGTTGTGAATTCTAATCGTACAGGTCGAAAAGTTTTAACTTTTTATTGTAGTAAAAAAACAACCTCCAACTGCTGCAAATAAAAAATTAGCCAACCAAGCTGCTAAAAAAGGATTAATCCTATTAGCTCTGCCTAAAGGGATAGTGATAGCTAAAATTATCCAATAAGAAAAGGCTATCAGAATACACATTACTAGACTAACAGCAATACTCCCTTTTTTAAATTTTAATCCAAAGGGGATGCCAATAATAATCATAATTAAACTAGCAAAAGGGATGGATATTTTTATGTGAAGGTCTACAAGATACTGATCATATCCATATCCACAGTTTTTGAGCCTTTTTATATACTGAGATAATTCCTTAAAACTCATAGCCTCGGGTTCCTTTTCAACCTGTTGAAAATCGTTGATTGATTCGTCCAAGGTCAAAGATTTTGAATTAAATGATTCGGCTCCCATCTTCGCTCTATCAAAAAATTTTCTTAGAAAACCATCTTTCAACTCCCATTTTTTCTCCTCATCCCAAACTGCAGATTTGGCATCGATTCGTTCAATCAGCCTAAATTTATTATCTAATTTAAGGATAGTAACACCTTCCATAACAGAACGTTGCCTGTCAATAAGTTGGATATTGTAGATTGTATTATCTTTACTTACATACCATATCTTATTCTGGGTAAGAGGTTGTTGCACCGCTCGTCCACGTAGGAGTTTTTCATTGTAATCCATAATCATAGCGCTTGGGGGAATAACTATCTCGTTCAGAACAAAGTTACCGATGCAAATCACTAATCCTAATACTATAAATGGAATAGTCAAACGATAGACACTAACTCCACTAGCCTTTAACGATACAATTTCATTATATTTTATGAAATTTCCCAGGAGTAGGAGTGTTGATAAAAGCATAGCTACAGGAGAAACCTGAAAGAATATTAATGGTATTTTAAAGATAAGATATTTTACAAGAACAGAGATTGGGAGGTGGTTATTAACCAGATTGTCTACGTGATCAAAAAGATCTACGATCAAGTAGATACACACAAAAGCCAAAAGAATTATTAACAATATCTTAAAAAATTCCTTGGTAATATATCTATCGATTATTTTCATCTACTCACCGATTTACCTTATTTTTCCCCACTAACTTTTTAAATAAAACAAGACCTAATCCACCAAATAAGATGTTAGGGAACCACATTGCAAGTAGAGGAGGAAGATAGCCTTTATCACCAAATGACTCCCCTACGCTTAGGAGAAGATAGTAAAAGAAGATAATGCCTATACTAATTGCAAAGGCCCCCATCTTACCACCCTTTTTTGAATCCATGGCTAATAATGGACCAAAGATAGCAAAAACAATACTCGCAAATGGAATGGTAAATTTTTTATGAAATTCTATCTGATATTTATGATAATCTGAGTTACTTGCCTTATTATCCCGAATAGCCATGCGGAGTTCTTTAAGCCCCATCTCTCTTTCTCCTTTGTGAGCATTTTCCAGGTTTTGAAGGGCGCTCTGGACATCCAATGAGATAGTGTATTTTTTAAAATTAAGGACAAGGTAACTACTATCTCTTTGAGGATTATATCTATGTAAACTTCCTTCCTGCAATTGGAGTATTACCTTATTAGATTTATTGTCCGTAAGTAACAGACCTTCTTTTGCAACTATTAAATATGGATTTTTTTCATTACGATTATCAGAGATAAGGACGTTCTTTAGACTATTACCATCAGATGAAACTTGACGTACATAAATAATAAGATTATCAAAACTATCATTAAAAATACCTTCCTTAATTCCAGCGCTTGCCTTTAATTTTACAATATTAACAGCCAGGGTCTTAAAGGCAAGATTACAAGCGGGTAATACGCTAGTGTAAACAAAAAACGTAACCAGACAGATAAATGAGCCGAAAATAATCATGGGTTTTATAAGATGATAGTAGCTTATTCCTGTTGATTGCATAGCTATAATTTCACTATCTTCGGCCAATCGTCCATATCCAAAAAGAGAGGCAAGCAAGATGGCCATCGGTAGGCTAATAACCAGGAGAGAAGGGATTATATAAAGAAAAAGCAGGGCTATTATGGAAAAGTTTATCCCTTTATTAATGATTAGCGCTGCAAGTTTTAACAACTTACTAATCAACAAGACAAAGGTAAAGATAAAAAGACCTGCAGTAAATGGTCCAATTGTCTCTTTGAGGATGTAACGATCAAGGATCTTCATGGGTAAAAAATAACGAAAAATGTTACTTTATAGTTGTGCTGAGCATAATTGGTTAAGTAAAAAAAAGAGTATACAGTAAAATGATAAAAAAATTGAGGGGAAAATAAAAATTAATGGCGGTAGGTATCTTACCTATGATTTTATTTACTCGTTCCCACGTAAAACGTGGGAACGAGTCGAGAAATTAAAAAAAATTATTTTGTTTTCACGTGACAATCATTACATTTTGTGGGGGCATTTTTGGCTATAGCATCTTTATTAGTTTTATGACAACCTTTCCAGCAATTATCGTGAAATGCCTCTTTCAATACCTTTTTATTCTCTGTTGTATGGCACGCGCTACATTTTTTTACGGCATCGCCCTCTTTCCAGAGATTTTTTCCATCTTCATAATCATGGTGACATTCATCGCATTTAGCCGAAGCATGTTTTTTATGAGAGAATTTAAGAGGGGGTTTAGAATCTTTCTCATATTTACTATTAATCTCTACTTCTTCAGGCGCCTTAGTAAGGTCTGCAGCTCTTAAAGTAGATATTCCAACCACCATCAATGAAATTGCTAAAAGAGCGACAATTAGAGTCTTTTTCATATTCTCACCTCCTTTCTTTCGGTATAACTTATCTAATTAAAAAAACTTTTTTTGTAGATAAGCTTAAAAAATTACCAACTTTTTTAAAATTAGTTTAAAAAATAGGTGCAAAAAAACCTTTAACAGCTTATAATTCTATTTTATTATATTTCCCAATTAGCTTCTTGTCAAGAATTTTTAAGGGGGGAGATAAAAAATACAATAAAATAAGTTTAATGTCTCTAAGGGATGGGAATAGAGAATATTAGATTTAAAGATAATCGTTAAAAGGAATTGCCGTAGCCTTTGTCACGATCTCAAGATATACTACTCCAAGTTAGGTTTTTCTGAGGTAATGCAGGTTGGTTTTGTAACTAGCTGTTAAGGCACAAAGTAGCAAAGGCACAAAGGAAAAAATAAAAAAAACTTTGTGCCTTAACATACTGGTTTTAACTAACACAATCACTTGGAAAAACCTAAGTTGGAGTAGTATAGTTACTTTTCTATATACTTTTTTTATTTTAGATTATATACTATTTTATATTTAACTATACTTAGTAGTCCACTGTAAAATAATTGTGGTGAGTATTGTATTAATAAGGATAAAATTACAACTAACAAATTTCAAACAATAAACAAAAACAAATAAGATAAGCAATAGACATCTTTCCAAAATAAATACCATATTTACTAGGAGAGAAGACAAAAATTTTGCTGGAGAGAGTTATTAGGAGACTTTTTGTAAATTTTTTTAGCGCAACTTGGCATCCTTCATTAAGAGGCGAAAGTAGTTTTACTTTCTATTATTTAGACACGAATTTACACAAATTTTTTAAAAACGTTACTAGAATAATTAACCTAATAAACATCAAGTATTATATCTAACTAACGCTAATTAAAAGGTTTTAATCCGTGTAAATCTGTGTTAATCCGTGTCTAAAAGGTTTTTGTTTTTTTTGCTTTCTAAAGAATACGCCCTAAAATTGTAAACTAGTAAATGAAGGATGCCCGCAACTTCCCGTTAAAAATTACCATTGTTTGAGCGTAGCGAGTTTTGGTAATTTAGGGAAGTAAGCTTAGAAAATTCAAAAAGTCTCCGCTAACGAACGAAGTAAAGATTTTTGACTTCTCTCCTACTTTAATAAAGATTATTTTGGAAAGATGTCTAATATCTATAATTATATAGCGAGAGACTCTAAATATTATGCAACAAAAGTATCGCAGGATATAGTAGAGCGATCTGAGAAAATAGAGCGTTTCCCTGAAAGTGGAAGGATAGTGCCTGAACTAGACGATTTTAAAATAAGAGAAGTTTTTATATATTCGTATCGGCTTATGTATAAGATATCTAAACAATCTATAGAAGTTCTTGCTGTAATCCACTTTAAACAAGATTTTTCTTTAGGAGATTTTGAGAAGGTAAGGAAGTTTAGCAAGAGTTAGTAAAGAGGGAAAAGTTAATTAATGATCGAACTTCTTGAAAAAATAAAGGAAAGATAATTATGTCCCAACAAATTTCTACAATAGACTCTCAAACAAACACAACAAACCTCAAACCCCAATCTCTGACTCCAAAAAAAATCGGTGCAGTCCTGGTTGTCGGTGGAGGCGTAGCTGGTGTCCAGGCCTCCCTGGACCTTGCCGAATCAGGATACAAAGTTTATCTTGTAGAGAAAGGATTAAGTATCGGCGGAGTAATGGCCCAACTGGATAAGACCTTTCCTACCAATGATTGCTCAATGTGTATCCTAGCCCCAAAGTTAGTTGATACTGGCAGACACCAGAACATCGAGATTATAACTAATGCTGAGGTGTTAGGGGTAGAAGGAGAGGCTGGAAATCTTCAGGTCTCTCTTTTGAAACATCCTCGTTATATAGACACTACTAAGTGTAATGGTTGTGGAGAGTGTATTGCTGAATGTCCTGTTGAGGTACCAAATGAGTATGAACAGGGCCTGGTAAATAGAAAGGCGATCTATAAACCCTTTGCTCAGGCGATTCCTAATATGGTGGCCATAGATAAGCAAGGAAAGGCGCCATGTGCCTTAACCTGTCCCCTGGGTCAGCCTGTTCAGGGATATGTAGCTCTTATAGGCAAGGGTAAATTTGATCAGGCTATCAACTTAATTAAAAAAACTAATCCCCTCCCAGCAATCTGTGGTCGTATCTGCGCCCATCCATGTGAATTGGAATGTAAGCGTGGGGAGTTAGATGATTCTCTTGCTGTTGCCTCTTTAAAGAGGTTTGCCTCTGATTATGAATACACCCACAGAGAGATCAATGTCCCTGAGATTAAGGAAAAGCGACAGGAAAAGATAGCTGTCATTGGCGCAGGCCCGGCTGGATTAACAACTGCCCATGACCTGGCTTTGCTGGGTTATCAAACAACTATCTTTGAAGCCCTTCCAGTAGCAGGTGGTATGCTCTATACTGGTATCCCAGAGTATCGATTACCAAAGAAGATCCTTGAGAAAGAGGTAGAATATATTAAGAAATTAGGGGTTGAAATCAAGTTTAATACCAGGATAGGTAAAGATATTATAATTGAAGAGATTAAAAAACAGGGGTATCAGGCTATATTTATTGGTATCGGGACTCAGGATAGCCTGAAATTGAATATCCCAAATGAGGAATTAAAAGGTGTTCTACATGGGGTTGATTTCTTACGAGAGGTAAGTCTAGGTAGGGAGGTAAGCCTGGGCGAGAAGGTAGTTATCGTTGGCGGTGGGAATACAGCCATAGATGCCGCACGAACTGCCTGGAGACTTGGGGCTGAAGTGCATATCCTTTATCGAAGGACAAAGGCTGAGATGCCTGCCGACCCCGTAGAGATACATGAGGCGGAATTTGAAGGAGTTAAGATTCATTATCTAACAGCACCGCTTGAGGTCATTGGGCATGATGGTAAGGTTACAGGGATAAAGTGTATAAAGATGAAATTAGGCGCTGCTGATAGCAGTGGCAGAAGAAGTCCAATTCCTATTGAAGGTTCTGAATTTATAATAGAGACCAATATAATTATTCCAGCGATCAGTCAAACCCCTGATCTAAAAGGCATTACTGATGCTTTAGCTCTAAAACTTTCAAAAAGGGGTACTATTGAGGTTGATAATCTGACAGGTGAGACTAATATTCAAGGGGTTTTTGCTGGCGGTGATATTGCCACTGGCCCGTGGATTGCGGTTGAGGCCATGGCAGGTGGAAGAAGGGCAGCGATTTCGATTGATCGTTATCTAAGAGGAGAAGAGATTAAAAAGGATAGAAAGCCTGTAGCTTATAATCGGGTTGAATCTGATAAAAAGGTTTGGGATGTGGGTGAACAAAGACGCCAGAAGATGCGGATGCTTACCTTGGAAGAGCGAATGGGGAATTTTAAAGAGGTGGAACTAGGCTATACCCAGGAGATGGCTCAGGAAGAGGCTAATAGATGTCTTAATTGTGCTGTTTGCTCGGAGTGTATGGAATGTGTGGCTATTTGTAAGGCTGGTGCCCCATTACATACAGCAATAGAAGAAATTACAACTTTAAATGTTGGCTCGGTTATTCTCGCTCCAGGTTTTGATGAATTTGATCCTGGGCTTATTAATAGCTATGGATATGGCAGATATAAAAATGTGGTTACAAGTATTGAATTTGAAAGGATATTAAGCGCCTCAGGGCCTTTCAAAGGGCATGTTGTTCGGCCGTCAGATCATAAGGAGCCGAAAAGGGTTGCCTTTATTCAGTGCGTGGGCTCTCGAAATATAAGCTGTGAAAATGG
Source organism: bacterium (assembly GCA_043802115.1). GTDB lineage: Bacteria > SZUA-182 > SZUA-182 > JAZDLJ01 > JAZDLJ01 > JAZDLJ01. The sequence continues at coordinate 6,576 of JAZDLJ010000408.1, forward strand.
TTATTGTTCTTCTGTCTGTTGCATGTATGCCATAAAAGAAGCAGTTATTGCCAAAGAACATGCTAAAGGGGTTGAGCCATTTATCTTTTTTAATGATATGCGGGCATATGGAAAGGATTTTGATAAGTATTATCAACGGGCAGAAAAGGAATATGGAGTAAGGTTTATAAGATCAATCCCTTCAGGGGTGGATGAAGACCCAAAGACAGGAGAGTTGATCCTGGGCTATAGCACTGAGGATGGGAGATTTAAATCAGAGGTCTTTGACCTTGTAGTCTTATCCGTAGGTTTTGAACCATCAGTTACAGCTAAGTTGTTAAGCCAACGCTTAGGTATTGATTTAAATAAATATGGATTTTGCCGAACGACAGAGGCATCTCCTTTGGAGACATCACGTCCTGGAATTTTTGTCTGTGGGGCGCTCCAGGGGCCAAAAGATATCCCTGAGACTGTAATGCAGGCAAGTGGGGCTGCGGGAGAATCACTTGCCCTTTTGCCAGATGTACGCAATACATTGGTTTCCGAGAAGGTCTATCCTAAAGAGACTGATATCAGAGGAAAGGCCCCAAGGATAGGTGTTTTTGTCTGCCATTGTGGGATTAATATTGGAGGGGTAGTGAATGTTCCAGAGGTTAAAGATTATGCTATGACCTTGCCAAATGTAGTCTGTGCTGAGGAGAATATGTATACATGCTCCCAGGATACCCAAGAGAGGATGAAGGCTTTAATCCAGGAATATAATTTAAACAGGGTAATCGTGGCCTCTTGTTCTCCTCGAACTCATGAACCTTTATTCCAACAGACTATTCGAGAAGGTGGCCTAAATAAGTATCTCTTTGAGATGGCCAATATTCGTGATCAGTGCTCATGGGTGCATATGCATGAACCAGAGGCCGCGACAGAGAAGGCTAAGGATCTGGTCAGAATGGCTGTGGCCAAGGCAAGATTATTAACACCCCTAACCCAGTCTTATCTGGATGTCATCCACAAGGCCCTAGTGATTGGAGGAGGGATTTCTGGGATGACTTCTGCCTTAACTATTGCTGAGAGCGGATTTGAAGTTTTTCTTTTAGAAAAAGAGGCAGAGCTTGGAGGTATGGCCAGGAGGATTTTTCATTCTATAAAAGGAGGAGATACCCAGGAATTTCTGGCAAGCCTTATCCTGAAAATAGAAACACACCCCTTGATCAGGGTATTTAAGCAGACCAGGATAAATGATATTAACGGGTTTATAGGTAATTTTACTACTACTTTTCTTAATGCCATTGATCCTGATAATCCTAAACTAGAAGAGATAAAACACGGAGTAGTCGTAGTCGCTACAGGAGGAGATGAGTATCGTCCAGGTGAATATCTTTATGTTAAAAATAAGAATGTTTTTACCCAATTAGAGTTAGAAGAACAGATAAAGGCTAAGAAATTAAGCAGTAAGACAAGATCAGTGGTGATGATTCAGTGTGTTGGTTCTCGGGAAGAGGGGAGGATGTACTGTGGTCGTGTCTGTTGTAGTCAGGCCATAAAGAATGCTATCTATTTAAAGGAGAATGACCCTCAAAGAGAGGTATATATCTTATATAGAGATATCCGTTCTTATGGTTTTTTAGAGGATTATTACCGTGAAGCTCGCGAAAAAGGGGTCATCTTTATTCGATATGATATTGATAAAAAACCAGAGGTGAAGAAGGATGGCCGGGGTTTAAAGGTTCAGGTTTTTGATCCTATTACTCAAGAAAATGTAGGTATTTCAGCAGATATGGTTGTCTTAAGTGTTTCAGCAACCCCATTAGAAGAGAACAAAAAGCTTGCCCAATTCCTGAAGATACCCTTAAATGAAGATGGCTTTTTTCTTGAGGCACATATGAAATTGAGACCAGTTGATTTCTCTACAGATGGAATTTTTATGTGTGGTCTGGCTCATGCCCCAAAATCTATTGAAGAATCGATTGCCCAGGCCAAGGCAGCAGCAGCGAGGGCTAGTCTGACATTGTGCAAAGAGAAGATCGAGACTCAGGGGCAGATCAGCAGGGTTAATGCAGAAAGATGCGCTGGTTGTGGATTATGTGAGACTGTTTGTGCCTATAAGGCTATCTCGGTTGATCCTGTTAAAAATGTAGCGGTGGTAAATGAGGCGTTATGTAAAGGTTGTGGGGTCTGTGCCTCTACTTGCAGATGTGGGGCGTTGGATGTGCAGGGGTTTACTGATTTGCAGATATTTAATGTGCTTGCTCAACTTTAAACAGAAGAAAGTTGTTTTTTTATTCTCTTCTGTTTAAAGTTGAGCTTTTTTTGAGGCATTTGAAGTTGTTGTGGATATATTTATTGATAAGGAGAAAAATAAAGATGAGTAAAACATTAGAAATCCCTGATAAACTTTACACCCAATTAGAGAATATGAGTCAAGAGCAGGGATTGTTGAATATCCAGGAATTACTTGAATCGTGGCAAAAAAATGATCGAGATATCCACTACCGTCGAGAGGTTGTTAAAGAGATTGATACCTTACGTGAAAGGCTTTTTGTTACTTATGGAGAGATGCAAGATAGTGTGGAATTGGTCGGGGAAGATAAGGATAGGGGGGCTTGAAAAGTGCCAGAGATCTCTAGATTCTATGGTATTGTTGTTTTTATGAATTTTAATGAGCATAATCCTCCACATTTTCATGTAAACTATCAGGATCAAGAGATAACAATGGAAATCCAAACAGGAATTATTCAAGGTAAAATGGCAAAGAGGGCATTACAGATGGTGTTTGAATGGGCTGAGAAATATCGAGATGATTTAATGGAGAATTGGAACCTTGCGAGGGCAAGGAAATCTCTTAAACGGATTCCACCTTTAACATAGGAGGAGTAAATAGGATGTTTTTACATGTAATAGGTGTTACTTATTTAGAAGATTATAAATTAATATTGACATTTAATGATGAAAAGGTAAAAGAAGTTGATTTAAAAGATGAATTGTATGGTGAGGTATTCGAACCTCTAAAGGACATTGATTTTTTTAAACAGGGACAAATTAATCTAGATACTAATACAATTGAATGGCCAAATGGCGCTGATTTTGCCCCTGAATTTTTGTATGAGATAGGGAAAGAGTTGAAAAAGGCTGCGTGAAGGGAAGAAAAGCCCTGTGAGGAGAAAATGGAAGAAGAAAAGGAAATAGCAGAGGAAGGCAATAATTTTGATGAAGGATGGAAGGAGATAATCGGAGAGTATTTTCCGCAACTCATGGAATTTTTCTTCCCTGAGATCCATAAAGATATAGATTATACAAAAGACTATGAATTCCTGGATATTGAATTACAAAAGATCGTTAAGTTGAGTAACCTGGGGAAGAGATGGGCAGACAGATTAATAAAGGTCTATCTGCATAATGGTCATGAGAAATGGATACTTATTCATATAGAAATCCAGGGATATTATGACAATGAATTTACCAAGAGGATGTATGTTTATAACTATCGGATATTTGATTGTTATGGGATAGAGGTTATTAGCTTAGCCATTCTCGCTGACGACCAAGAGAGCTTTCGACCAAATAGGTATGAAGTTGCTTATTGGGGTTTCAGACATACCTTTGAGTTTCCAACAGTAAAACTCTTAGATTATCTAAAAAAGTGGGAGGAGTTAGAGAAGAGCACAAACCCATTTGGGATAGTTGTTATGGCTCATTTAAAGAGTCTTCAGACTAAAAATAATGATAGTGAACGTCTATTTTGGAAGATCACCTTAGTAAAAAGGCTTTATGAAAAAGGATACAGTAAGGAAGACGTTTTAAATTTGTATAGATTTATCGATTGGGTGATTGGTTTACCCAAGGAGTTAAAGAGACAGTTTAATGATGAGGTAATAAAATATGAGGAGGGGAAGAAGATGCCTTTTATAACAACGGCAGAGAGTATTGGGATAGAAAAAGGGATAGAAAAAGGTAGAGAGGAAGGTAGAAACGAAGGTCGAAAGGAAGGGTTAAGAGAGGCTATTGATTTAGGCCTAAAATTAAAATTTGGGTTAGATGGCTTGGAATTAATGCCTGAAGTAGAAAAGATAATTAGTATTGAGAGGTTGAGATTAGTCAAGGAGGCAATAGTAATTGCCAGTGAGTTGGAGGAAGTTAAGAGGATAGTAAGGCATTAGATTTTATAGGAAATAAAAGAGAATGAAAATCACCTTAAAAATAACTAACCAAATAATAGACCTGGCCAAAAAGTATGGTGCGAAGAGATTGATCCTCTTTGGAAGCGCAGCAGAAAAGCCAGACCAGGCAAGGGATATCGACTTAGCTTGCGATGGAATAGAAGGTTGGAGATTATTTGAATTCGGTGCCCAATTGGAAGAGGCATTACATATTTTGGTAGATGTTGTTCCCTTAAATCCCGCTACTCCTTTTACTCGTTATATCGAAGGCAAAGGAAAGGTTTTGATATGACTAGAGAAGAAATGAGAGAGGAGCTTAATATTGAATTAGGATTAATGGAGGGGACTGTTAAAGAATTAAAAGCCCTTAATAATGAACTTAGCCAGTGTAATCCTACTATAAGAGAAAAGACGGCTGCGGCAGCTTTTTTAGCCCAATTTTATAATGGAGTAGAAAATATATTGAAAAGAATCGTTAGGTTTTATGAAGTTAGTTTACCAAAGGGAGATACGTGGCATATTGATCTGTTTCAGTTATTTTGTGAACCATCAACACATCCTTTACCAGTTCTGTTTAATGAAGAAATGACCAATTTACTTGCACCTTACCGAAAATTTAGACATGTTGTGTATCATGGCTATGGTTTCCAGTTAGAATGGGAAAGAATGAAACCTGGTATTGAGAAGATTGAAGAGGTCTTTTTTAAATTTAAAGGAATAGTTTCCTCGTACTTAAAAAGTTTAGACCCACAATAGAGTAAGTTTAACAGGAGAATATAATTATGTCAGAACAAAAAGCATGTTGCTGCCAAACTGAGACTACGGAACCTTTATCTTGCTGTAATCCCCAGCATCAAACATCAGAAAATTGGAACCCTAAGATAGTAGCCTTTCTCTGCAACTGGTGTAGCTACGCGGGCGCCGACCTAGCAGGAATCAGCAGATTGCAGTACCCAGCCAATGTGAGGATTATCAGGGTGCCCTGTTCAGGCAGGATTAATCCAATGTATGTTTTAAAGGCCCTACAAAATGGAGCCGATGCAGTTTGGGTATCTGGGTGACACCCTGGTGACTGCCACTATGTTAGTGGCAATTATTATGCTCGACGAAAGTTTGAGTTAATGAAGCGTCTTCTTGGTTATGTAGGTATTGAGCCTGAAAGGGTACATTTTACTTGGGTATCGGCCGCAGAGGCAGAAGATTTTGCTAAATTAATGCACAAGGTTATTGCGCAGGTAAAAGAGAGTGGGCCTGCAAAGAGATTGGTAAAGGAGGGATGATGTAAATGAGTGTAGTTCAGGAAATCGAATCATCTGTAGAAAGGCTTTCAGAGACAGAACTGTCTGCATTTAGGAGTTGGTTTGAGGAATTTGATGCTAAGATGTGGGATGATCAGCTTGAAAATGACATTCACTTAGGTAAGCTGGAGAAATTGGCAAATCAGGCTATCACTGACTTTGAGTCAGGGAAGTGTAAAAAACTATGAACCATTATGCCAATCCCTCATTCTGGGCTTGTTATGAAAAGTTACCAGAGGATATTCAAAGATTGGCAGATAAAAATTTTGAGCTCTTAAAGACTAATCAAAATCACCCATCTCTACAATTAAAGAAGGTAGGTAAATATCGGTCGGTGAGAGTTAGTGCGAAGTATCGCGCTCTTGGAGTAGAAATAAAAGCAGGTATAATCTGGTTTTGGATTGGTAACCATTCGGAATATGATAAACTTATATCATAAGGTCTAATGTCCGAAGATTTTGATTAATCAAAAACTAATTTAAAAGGTATTAAATTATGACTAAAGAAGAACAACTAAGAGCAGAGGCAAAAAAGCTCCTTACTGAAGGCAAGGTTGAGGTAATTATAGGTTACACTCAAGGCACACTTCCTTGCCGAACAACACCCCTCTTCGTAAGAGAAGCGATGGATACAGACAAATTAGTCTGGAATCAATTTTGTGAAAATAACCTGGCTAATTATCTGATTCAACAAAAGGGAAAGAAGATTGGGATTGTCGCTAAAGGATGTGATGCAAGGGCAATTATAGGGTATCTTAAGGAGAGGAAGCTTACCCGAGAGCAAGTGGTTATTATTGGAGTAAGCTGTGAGGGGAGTATAGATCGTAAAAAGCTTAAAGAGGTTTTAAAGGGGAAAGAGATTTTAGAGGGCAGGATTGAGGGGAACCAGTTTATTGTGAAAGGTAAAGATTTTGAAAAGGTGCTGGATGTGAAAGGGCTTCTCCATGATTCCTGTCAGGTCTGCTTTCACAAAAATCCAGTTCTCTATGATGTTCTGATTGGAGAAAAATTTGATGAGCTAAAATCCCAGGATGAATTTAAGGCCATTGAGGATATTGAGAAGATGAGCATGGATGAGCGTTGGGCCTATTTTACCTCGTTGGTAAACAAGTGTATCCGTTGTTACGCCTGTCGAAATGTCTGCCCATTATGTTATTGTACAGAATGTATTGTTGACCAGACTCAACCGCAGTGGTTTGGGAAGACAGATAAGTTTAGCGATACCTTTCTTTATCACCTGGTCAGGGCCTTCCACTCAGCAGGGAGGTGTATAGATTGCGGGGCATGCGTTAGAGCTTGTCCTGTAGGGATTGATTTAAGGATGTTGACGAAGAAGTTGGATAAGGATGTGCGGGAATTATATGGGTATATTGCCGGAGAAAATCTGGAGGATATCCCACCACTAGCTAATTATAAGCAGGATGATCCACAGGGAGGGTTTACTACACCAACAACTGACATAAAGTAGCTTTTTTACTTTATGTCAGTTGTTGGTGTTATCTTTAGGTTTATATTTTACCTCTGAAGCAGTAAGTGTATGAAGGTAGATGGGGTTGGATGCCAAGGTTAAATTTCGGGACTTAAAAAAGAAAATGAGGGTGGAGTAGATAAAATATGATCGGATCACTAGCAGATATAGAAGAAAAGGCAGTAATAGATTTTAAGGAAGAGTTGTTAAAAAAATTAGGTACTCATATTATTTTGATTAAGCTTTATGGTTCAAAGGCTAGGGAAAATTCTCATCCTGATAGTGATATAGATATTTTTATCTTGATGGACCAGGATGATCAAAGACTAATTGATAAGATATTGGATATTTCATGGGAAATTGAATGTAAATATAAGGCTCAACTCCTTTTGTCTCCTGTAGTTTATGAACAAAAAGAATTTAACAAGGAACGGGATTTCTCGTTTGTGGTAAATGTGGAAAGAGAGGGGATTACCTTATGGAGTAGAGAATGAGTAAGGAAGAGTTGAGGATTTATATAGAACGAGCTGAGGAATCATACAAGGCAGCAGGTATTTTATACAAAGATAAACTTTACAGAGAATCTGTTTCAAGAGGTTATTATGCAATCTACTATGCAGCTAAGGCTATAGAGATAGCCAAAGAAATTATTGTAAATAAGCATCAGGGTGTAATATCAAGATTCTATACTGATCTAGTAGATAAGGGGGTAATCCCGAAGGAATATCACAGGATCCTAGATCGAGCCTTTAAGTATAGAGAAATGGCTGATTATAATATTTATAAAGAAATAGCTGAGGATATGGCTAAGGAACAGTTAGATAATGCGAGAAGATTTATTGATGAGATTAAAGGATGTTTAATTAAAGAAGGATACTTAGGAGAATGATAATTATAAAATGCATGTTTTAACGGAGCGAATCGAGGAGTAATAAAATGAATTCATATATCATTTCGAAGACAGGAATAACCCAATTTTTAGACAAACTTCTCAGTACCTTCAGGGTCATTGCCCCAATCTTCAATGAAGGAAATAGCAACTTTGCTGAGGTAAAATCAGGGGCAGAGGTTAACCTATCCCCTAAGAATACAAAATTCAGCCCAAAAGGTATTTTTTTCCCAAAGACAGAGGTGCTTATTAATTACAAGAAAAATCTTGATGGTTCTGAATCAATGGAGGTACCCGCTCAAAGAGATAAACAGATCCTTTTTGGGGTAAGACCATGCGATGTTAAGAGTTTTACCCTCTTGGATAAGGTTTTTGCAGACAAGATGTACAATGATGTCTACTATCAAGAGAAGAGAAAAAACAGCATAATTATTGCCTTGGTTTGTCCAGAGGTAAAGTCTAGCTGTTTTTGTACCTCTGTTGGGATCAGCCCTTTTTCTAAAGAAGGTTCAGACCTGTTTATGGTTGAACTTGGCGAGCGATATCTGGTAGAGATAGTTTCTGAGAAGGGGATGGAATTAGTTACGGATTTAGAAGGATATCCTGAAGCAAGTGATGCTGATAAAAAGAAGGTTCAGGAGCTTGGCTCGCAAAGAGAGAGTGAGGTCAAGAGACTTGAATGGATTGAGGGTTGTAAAGAGAAGTTGAATGGTTTTTTTGATAATCCATATTGGGAAAAGGTCTATGAGAAGTGTCTTGGCTGCGCAGCCTGTACCTTTTTTTGTCCAACTTGTCATTGTTTTGATATCCAAGATGAGAAAGGCAAAGATGGGGGGCAAAGGATACGACTTTGGGATACCTGTATGTTTTCTTTATTTACGAAAGAGACCTCGGGGCATAATCCGAGGCATTCAGGAAAGGAACGGATCAGGCAAAGGGTTATGCATAAATTCAATTATTTTTTAAAGAATTATGGGGATGTTGCTTGTGTGGGGTGTGGGAGGTGTGTGCAGGAATGCCCTGTGAATATGGATGTGAGAGAGATATTAGGACAAATTGTAAAATTAACCTAATTCTAGAGGTAGTTATTAAAGAGAGTTACTACGCTTGGGAAGAATACAAAAAATTAGACAAAGGGTTATAGATAGAGATTATTATCTTTCTAGTCATGCTGAAGATGAGATGCTAGATGATGAATTAGATAGAGCTGATATTGAAAATGCCATTTTAAAAGGAAGGATTGAAAAAATATTAACAAATGATGTTAGAGGGGTAAGATATAGAATCGAGGGGCCTGCAAAAGATGGAAAATGCATTCATGTTATTTGTAGATTTAAAGAAGATAATAATCTTGTAATAATAACAACATATGCAGTAATGGAGAGTATATGATATGTGAATTTTGTGGTGGAGAAACAGTCAAAAAAAAAGTAAAGAAACAACATTGGTTTCAGGGAAAATTGTATTTAGTTGAAAATGTCGAGGCAGAAGTTTGCCTTGAGTGTGGAGAACGTTATTTTTATGCAAAGGTACTTGATAAATTAGATAGATTTTTGAATACTGTCCATGAAATAAAGGATAAAATGGAAGTAGAGGTCGTAAGTCTATAAGGGAGTCCAAATATGTTAATGCAAAACCCATATTTACCAAAACAAGTAAAGATCAACAAGATCACTGATGAAACCGAGGCCAAAGATATTAAAACCTTTGACCTGGTTTTTTTCCAGGAGAAAGACCGAGAGGAGTTTGCTGCTAAACATATCCCTGGTCAATTTGCTGAGCTCTCTCTCTTGGGGGCAGGGGAGATTCCTATTGGGATTGCCTCATCGCCTACTGAGGCTGAATCCATTAAATTTACTATAAAGAAGGCTGGGACAGTGACAACTGACCTTCATAATTCCGAAGCAGGAAGATTCATGGGGGTGAGAGGGCCTTTAGGTAATGGATTTCCCCTTGAATATATGAAAGGGAAAAATATTGTGGTAGTTGGCGGAGGGTTTGCCTTTACTACCTTAAGGGCGTGGACGGTTTATGCCTTAAACCATAGAGAGTTGTATAAGGATATTACAATAATCTATGGGGCTAGAACCCCAGGTGATTTAATCTATAAACAGGAACTCGCTGATTGGGAAAAGAGGAGTGATCTAAACCTAAATGTAACTGTTGATAGGGGTGATCAGACCTGGAAAGGAAGGCAAGGGTTTGTCCCTGCTGTTACGAAAGAGGTTGCCCCAAGTTCAGAGGATGCGGTAGCGATTGTGTGTGGGCCTCCGATTATGATCAAGTTCACGATTCCAGTCTTGTTTGATCTGGGTTTTAAACCTGAGAATATTATTAATTCGCTAGAGATGCGGATGAAGTGTGGGGTGGGTAAGTGCGGGAGGTGCAATATTGGGAATAAGTTTGTCTGTAAGGATGGGCCGGTGTTTACGTATAAGGAGTTGCAGGAGATGCCGCAGGAGTATTAAAAGGCGGGTGTTGGGTTTCAGGGTAAAAAAGGGGAAAATATGCTACTACCTAAAATTATTACCATTACTACTGAAAATATTGATAAGGAACATATTTGCTGTGCAATTGGTGATAAAAAACATGAAAAAGGACTGTTTGCCAAAAAGGAGTGGATAAAAAAGAGACTAAAAGACGGGTTTGTGTTTAAAAAAGCTGATGTTAGAGGGAAGGCATTTATTCAGTACGTTCCTGCTGAAAATGCCTGGGCACCTATTAAAGCTGATGGGTATATGTTTATAGAGTGCTTCTGGGTTGCTGGTCAATTTGCAGGGAAAGGAATAGGAAAGGCTCTTTTAGAGGAATGTAAAAATGACTCAAAGGATATGAAAGGAATTGTTACCATTGTTGGTAATAAAAAGAAGCCGTATCTAAACGATAAGGCCTTTTTAAAGAAGATAGGTTTTGAGGTATGTGACGCATCAAATCCGTATTTTGAATTAATGGTCTATAAAAACAACCTAAAGTCAGAAAATCCTGTTATAAAAAAGTGTGCAAAGGTATTAACAACAGAACACAAAAATGGGATATTGTTGTATTATTCTAATGCTTGTCCATTTACAGAGTACTATAAAAGTGAGACAGAAAGATTAACAAAAGAAAAGGGTATGAAAATAAAGGTAATAAAGATAGAAACAAAAGAAGATGCACAAAACGCACCTATCCCATTTACTATAAATGCTGTTTTTAATAATGGTAATTTTGTGTGTCATGAGATGCTTACAGAAACAAAATTCAAAAAGGTAATGGAAGGAGTTTGTACCATATGTTAGTTAATTTTAGTCTGGTTTTACCAGAGTAATTAAAATAAGCAAAAGGAAGGTTTAATAAATGTCAAAAATGATCGCAGTTGCAGGCAAAGGGGGAACGGGTAAAACTACCCTCTGCGCCTTATTAATAAAAGAGTTTATTGCCCAGGGGAAAAAACCAATTCTGGCTGTTGATGCAGATGCCAACGCCAATCTTCATGAGGCCCTTGGGATAGAGATGGGGGAGAGTATTGGACATTTGCGAGAAAGGGCTCAAGGAGAGGTTGCTAGTTTACCAATGGGTGTAACTAAGGATCAGTATATAGAACAAAGGATACACCAAAGTGTTGTAGAGGGGAATGGGTTTGATCTTATTACTATGGGAAGGCCAGAAGGCCCTGGTTGTTATTGTTATGCCAACCATCTCATTAGAAGGTATGTTGATAAGTTAAATAGCAGTTATCAATTTGTAGTGATGGATAATGAGGCAGGGATGGAGCACCTAAGTCGAAGGACTACCCAGGATGTGGATTATCTGCTTGTAACTACAGATCCTAGCGTTAGGGGATTACATACTGTTAGAAGGATAAGGCAGCTTGTGGATGAATTAAAGCTTAATATCAAGCAGATTTATACGATTGTAACCAGGGTGAATGGCAAATTAGGGGATGATTTTTTAAAGAGGATAGAGGAATTGAAATTAGAGATGATCGCAAGTGTGCCGAGTGATGAGATGGTTTTAGAGTATGATTCTATGGGTAAGCCGTTGTTTGACTTACCTGTTGGGGCGAAGGCTGTGAAGGCAGTTAGGGATATTGTGGGGAGAATTTTTTAGCTTTCTATTTGCAATCTTAACTCTAGATTAAGCCCCACGCTATGCGTGGGAGAACGGAATAGGAAGTACCGATGAACATGATATAAAAGCCCTCCTCTGGTATAATGACAAAGATTTCGCAAGCCAAAGTCAACCAGAGGAGGGCATTAATGGATACATCAAGTTTAGCACATACGAAGTGGAATTGTATATACCATATTGTTTTCATCCCAAAATATCGAAGAAAGGTAATGTATGGGGACGTTAGGGAAGAAGTTAGGGAAGCCATTAGGAAGTTATGTGGATATAAGGAAGTTGCGATAGTTGAAGGTAGTGTGAGTATTGATCATGTTCATCTGTGCGTAAAAATACCACCGAAAATAAGTGTGTCAGAATTCATGGGATATTTAAAAGGGAAAAGTGCACTTATGATATTTGATAGGCGTTCAGAATACAAAAGTGGAGGAGATAGACATTTTTGGGCAAAAGGATACTATGTCAATACAGTTGGTAAGAATGAGGAAGAGATTAAGAAGTACATACAGAATCAGATATGTTAGAAGAGGGTATTAATAAAAAACGTAAATAGTAACCAACCCCTTAAGGGGTACTAAGTACTATAGGGCGTTCCGTATATCTTGATGCTTAAAAATTATGTTCTACACAGCTCTCATATGGTTCTTAGTGCCAAATTTAGTATCAGGATATACGGAACGCCCTATAGTTGCTTGCGAAACCACGCCTTTAGGCGTTGCTAGTAATATCCCCCTTATAGGGGGCCTAATCATACCACCCTTTGAAAGGGTGGTCCTGATTAACAAAAATTAATCTTTATCCCTAAGGATAGATTCATGGAAGCTGATGAAAGATTAAATACAGAAAATATAACCCCTGAATTGATAGATTATGTAGTCAAAAAGATTATTAATGAAATCCAGCCCGAAAAGATTATCTTGTTCGGCTCTTACGCTTGTGGAGATTTTAATCGGGATAGTGACTTAGATTTGTTTATAATCAAAAAGGGCGAAGAGTCAAGCAGGATAATGAGTCGTAAGGTAAGCTCATTGCTTTGGGGACGTCGTTTTCCAATCGATATAATAGTCCGAAAGCCAGCAGAAGTTGAATGGAATTTTAGGGCTAAGAATCCTTTTTATTTATATCATATTTTTAAGGATGGAAAGATCCTCTATGAAAAAAAGTGAAGAGGAAATTGAGCTTGTTAATAACTGGTTAAGATTTGCTAAAGAAAATTTGCTATTTGCTCGTTCAGGAATGGAAGAGGATTATGCACCTTATCATACAATTTGTTTTTTATGTCAAGGTAGTGCTGAAAAGTATTTAAAGGCATATTTGATATTTAATGGATGGGAACTTAAGAAGACTCATGACCTTGAAGACTTACTAGCTTATTGTGGAGATTTTGATTCAGAGTTTCTATCTCTAAAGGAAGAGTGTAGTTTGTTAAATGAATATGTTGTTGAAGCCCGTTATCCTGGTGACTTGCCATTTGAAAGTATAACGGGAGATGAGGCTAAAGAGGCTGTTGAAGCTGCAGGAAAGATAGAGACATTAGTAATAAAGAAGGTGGATATTAAACCTAAACAAGAGGGTAGGGGAGATGTGGATAAGAGGTAATTTCTGCTTGGGATGGAGATAAATTAGTTGGACTTATAAATAGTTTATCAGATGGTATTATGACAGTATATTTCCACTATTTATTGCTACATCCTGAGTATTAATCAAGTGGAATTGGTAAACAACTAGTTTTATCAATGGTAGAAGAATATAAGGATTATGCGAGGCAGGTGTTAATTGCTTATGATAAGGAAGTTGGATTTTATAAAAGGTGTGGTTTTGAAATTGGGACAGATAAGACACCAATGTTCATAACTTATTTAACAACATAAAGATATTTTGTTTTGTGTTATGTCTCAAACAGGTATGTAAAAATGAGAATAAATAAAAGATATACCTTTTTTTTTATAATAATAGCAATTTGTTCGATAATAGTATCGACTTATTTTTTAGCATGCGCGCCAGTAGGGATTGGGAATTCTTTAACAGGATATAAAAGTATTACTAATGTAAAAATTCAGCCTGCTGAGGCAGTTAAACTAGCAGAGCAATACTTAGATAAAACATTTGAATTACGAAAAGCATCTAGTGATCTGCAACGATCACCAGATAAAGCGCCTATTATCGTTGTAATTCTAGGTGGTAATTATTATTATATTGTTAAGGAATCCTTTCCAGCAATATCAAGATATTTTTACATGAAGCATGCAGTAAAAGTACATAAAAATAGTGGGAAGGTAATTCCCCCAGAATAGTAACACCTAATTAAAAAATAGATGGAAAAGACAATTCTAAAGGATTTTACTGACCGTTTATTAAACCAAATCGGAGAAAGAATAGACACAGTTAAGTGGTTTGGTTCAACAGCCCGAGGTGAAAGACATAGATTTTTCGATATTGATGTTATTGTTATTAGCGATAGTGAAGATCGTCAGCTTAGGAATACTGTGTTTGATATTGCTGCGGATATCTCTCTTGAATATGATTGTCTGTTATCCGTAATTTTTATTTCTTTTTTAAGATATGAAGAGATGAAGAAGGCGGGAAGACTTTTAGCTCGTAATATTGAAAGAGAAGGTATAAGCTTATGGAAGAAGGCGGTATAGAGTACTCATCTGTAATTAAGCTGCTTAAAAGGGCTAAAAATGATCTTATTGAAATGGATACACTTTTGAGATATGATCTATATTTTAGGGCAGAAATTATATCTTTTGTGGAAAGGGATATTAGGGAAAAAGGGTAAGAAATAAATAAAAAAAATCTAAAAAAACCTGCCTTGCCCAGAAAGTAAAAAACACTTTCTGGGCAAGGCAGGTAAGGAGGAAGGAAACATGCTTATCATCGGTGAAAGAATCAACGTCAGGACAAAGGTCTTAGGAGAGGCAATGGCCAATAGGGATTTTGGCCCGATCAAAGAAATGGCTATTAATCAAGTGAAGGCAGGGGCTGGTATGCTTGATATTAATATTGGTCCTGCAAGAAAGAATGGCCCGGAGTTAATGGAATGGCTTGTAAAGAGTATCCAAGGGGTTGTAGATGTTCCGTTATGTTTAGATACAACCAATGCTGAGGCGATGGAGGCTGGGTTAAAGGTTCATAAAGGGAAGGCCTTAATTAATTCTACCTCAGCAGAGCCTGAGAGAATGGCAAGTATGATGCCATTAGCAAGCAAGTATAAGGCTAGTATTATCGCTTTAACTCTAGCTAAAGGCGGATTACCACGAGATGCCAATGAGAGATGCGCCCTGGCTGCTGAGATTATGGCCGCTGCTACTGAACATAATGTCCCGTATGAAGATATTTATCTTGATCCAGTGATGGTGCCTGTGAATGGTCAACAGGAACAGATCAAGGAGATATTTGCCTCTATCAAGATGTTTCAGGAATTAAATGATCCTCCAATGAAGAGTGTTGTAGGGCTTAGCAATGTTTCTAATAGTGCACCTAATGAGTTAAGACCTATAATCAATCAGATAGCTGTAGCAATGGCGATTGCCTATGGTTTAAGCGCAGCGATTGTTGATCCGCTTGATGAAGGGATGATGCGGACGATCAAGACTGCTGATATGCTTTTAAATAAGATATTATATTGTCATTCTTATCTGGAAATGTAGTTTATAAAGGGGGTGCTGAATTGGATATTAAGGAGAGTATAAGGGCTGGTTTAAAAGAATTAATCCTTCCTGAGTTAGGTAAGATTAGGGAGGAAAGCTCACAGATTAAGATTACCCTTGAATTTACAAATAAGAGATTAGATGACATTAATAAACGTCTTGATGACGTTAATCAGCATCTTATTGACCAAAGTAGACGGATCGATGATACTAATAAGAGGATTGATAATACTAACGATCGAATAGATGAATTAAGGGTCGAATTAAGGGGTGAGATGCTGAAGATGAATACACGCATAGATCGTCTTTATGAGGTGATTGTACGAAGGGATGAGCATAATAAGTTAGAACAACAGGTTAGACATTTACAAGAAGAGGTGGCAGAGATAAAAGAGAAATTAAAATTGGCTGCCTAAAGTTTAGTTGAGTAAGTTGAGTAGTTAAGTTGTTGAGGGGAGGTAACTATTCAACTATTTAACCAATTAACAACTTAACTGTATTAATTTGAGAGGAGGAATTTGCAATGGCTTTTACAATTCCAAAAGAGGTATACAATGGAAAAATCAACCAGGTAATGGTTGGTAAAGAGGGACATAAAGTAACCATGGGAGGGGCTTCTTCCTTGCCTTTCATGTCATTTGAGGGTGAAGTTCAAAAGCAGATACCTATTGCCTTAGAGATTCAGGATATTACCCCTGATGATTGGCCAAAACATCTCACTGCTGAATGTAAAGATGTAATTAGTGATCCTGTGAAGTGGGCATTGTATGCCCAAAACGAACTTAAGGCAGATATGGTATGTTTGAAGCTTGCAGGAACTCATCCAGATAGTGGTGATAAAAGCCCTGAAGAGGCTGGAAAGGTAGTAGAAAAGGTTCTAACTGCTATCAATATTCCCCTTATTATATTAGGGACAAATCATGTTGAGAAGGATGTTGAGGTTATAAAACATTGTGCAGAAGTAGCAGCTAATTCAGGTTCAATTATAGGTAAGGCACAGGAAAAGAATTATAAGACCTTTGCTGGTGTAGCTACAGCCTATGGACATAAGTTAATCGCCCTTTCAGATCTGGATATTAATCTCTGCAAGCAGCTTAATATCTTGTTAACCCAGGCTGGATTTAATGGAAATGATATCATAATTGATGCTATGTCTAGCACCTTAGGTTATGGTTTAGAATATACTTATTCAGTCATGGAAAGGATTCGGCTTGCTGCCCTACAACAGAATGATACAATGATGCAGATGCCAATGGTTTCAGATGTAGGGGCTGCAACCTGGAAGACAAAAGAGACTAAGGCTACAGCTTCAGAACAACCTGCCTGGGGAAGTGAAGATGAAAGAGGAATCCTTTGGGAGGCATTCACGGCAACGAGTTTTCTTTTAGCTGGAGGAGATTTTTTAATAATGAGGCATCCCAAGGCAATGGAGTTGGTAAGGAAGATGGTTAAGGAGAGTAGGGATTAAGGAAGATACTATTAATTCGCATTATTTATTAATTAAGAAAATGGATGCTGAAGAGATTAAAGATAAAGTTAGTAATAATCAATATTCTTATAGCTATCATGCTGATATTGAACGCAGGATAGATGAATTAACCATTGGTCAGATTGAAGAGGCTATATTGAATGGTAAGATTACAGAGCAATATTCTGATGATGGACGTGGAGAATGTTGTTTAGTCGTTGGTTTTGCGGGAGATATCCCTGTTCACATAGTGTGCGGCTGGCGGGGAGAGAAGATCGTATTGATTACTGTTTATATCCCGAGGCCGCCAAAGTTTATCGATCCTTGGACACGAGGAGACAAAAT
The DNA here is from genome assembly GCA_043802115.1 of bacterium. Classification (GTDB taxonomy): domain Bacteria; phylum SZUA-182; class SZUA-182; order JAZDLJ01; family JAZDLJ01; genus JAZDLJ01. Next base: position 23,933 of record JAZDLJ010000408.1, read on the forward strand.
TAATGAGAGAGAAAAGATGTAATTTTTGTAGTAGTGATAGATATGAGGAACGAAAAATTGAATACCTTTACAGCTATAAAGGTAGATATTTATTAATTCCTGATATGCCCGTAGAGGTGTGTTTAGATTGCGGTATGATTTATTACGACGTTGATATTCTTAAAGAGGTTGAACGACGTTTTTTTGCGATTCAACAAAAAAGAGAGCAGCCTGATCGTTATATTGAGATGCCTGAGAAGAGTTTATGTCTGAGTGGTAAAGGTTAGTCGCTATAGAATTTCAGATTAATTTTATTACGATAATTGAGAATATACAACCAGTTTCATGTAGGGATAACAGATATGAAAAAGTATGAACGATATTTTAATACCTCAGGTCCATGTATTCCTACAGAGCACTATACATTAATGCGGCCTGGATTAATAGCTAAAGGTAAGTCTCTAGTTGAGCACAGCCGCTATTTCACTATTTGGGCTCCAAGGCAGACGGGTAAATCGACCTATTTTACCTTATTGTGCGAGAAGTTAAATAGAGAGGGATGTATCGCAATCTGGATAAATGTAGAAGGCCTTAGTGAGCATCTTTCATATGAAAGGGTTGTTGAGCTACTAATTGAAAAGATTAAATTTAAACTTAGATTAGATGCAAGATGCAAAGATATGGCGGTTCAAGGTGATGACCTTGAAGGGGTAATTAGTAGCTTAAAGGGGTTCCCCTTTAAGGTAGTCCTGGTAATCGATGAGATAGAAAGATTTACTCCTGCCTATTTTAATGAGTTCTTACATCTGCTTAGGGAGACATATCATGATAGAGAACATCACAGCTTAAAGAGTGTAATCTTAGTTGGTGTATCCAATATCTTAGGTATAATCCAGGACAATGCCTCTCCCTTTAATATAGCAGATAATCTAAACATCCCCTATTTTTCACAAACTGAGGTCAAGGAATTGTTAGGCCAGCATGAAAAGGAAACCGGGCAGCAATTTACAGATGGGGTTAAAGAAAAGGTTTATCAGATAACCCAGGGTCAGCCTGGATTAGTCAACGGATTCGCCTATAAATTAGTGGATAATAACCCTAATAAAGAGAAGATTGATATAAGTGATTATTTACAAGTAGAAGACTGGTACCTGCGGATAGCAATAGATAAGAATATAGAAAACATAAAGAATAAGGCCAGGCGTTATAAAAAATTGGTTGAAGAGCTCTTGTTTACTGAAAATGAGATTAAGTTTGATACTACGTATGAATCGATTAAATTTTTACATGCCAATGGGGTGATCAGGGAAGGGGAGAGTGGTAACATAGAGTTTTGGGTGCCATTGTATAAGAAGAAATTGTATAAGGCATTTTCTCCTGATTACAATGGAGAATATAAATATTTTTTCATTAAAAAGGATCAGATTGACTATTTTGATCAGGGGCATAATCTTGATTTAGATGATGTGATCAAGAATTTTGGCAATTATGTCAAGGAGCGTAGTTTTAAATATTTTATGAAGCGTAAAGAGGATGGCAGTTATGAAGGGCTAAAGGAGGCAGCGGCTGGTTATGCCTTTTCAACATATATAGATAGCCTTGTGCGCAGCGCAGGGGGGCAGGTATATTATGAGACAGACAGTGGTTTAGGTCGGACAGATATGATCATTAATGTGTTTAGTAAGGAGTATGTCCTTGAGTTTAAGATATTTATAGATGGTTTTAAATTTAATGAGGGAAAGAAACAGGTAAGTTATTATTCAAGGAGCAGGGGTTTAAGTAAGGGTTATTATGTAGTTTTTGCCTCTTGTCGTTACAAGTCCAAGGAGTTTTTAAGGGAGCAGGTGGAAGAGATAGAGGGGGTTCAGGTGAAGAGTTATATTATTTGGTATGATGAGGAGAGAGACTTTGGAAGTATAACT
>JAZDLJ010000445.1:0-7606 GCA_043802115.1 bacterium
GATAAGATGAAAGGAGGTGGATTAAACTTAAAAAAGGTACTAATCAATAGTGATAATTTTTACTTGTTGTGTTATCATTATTTCTAAACCAACACGACATTTTAATTGGCGGGAACATGACAATTTAATTGGCGCAGTCCAAGATTAAGGAGAAAGGGAAAATATTAGAAAAATGGAGAATAAAACACTTGAAAGTAGAATTGATAATTAAGGTCTTTTATTCTTGATCATCAAGTACATATCAGGTATACTTTTTTTAAACATGTGAAAAATAATCAAGGATGCTTGTATTAGACATCTTTCCAAAATAATCTTGCGGGTGAGAAGACAAAAATCTTTGCTTCGTTCGTTGGAGTAGTCTTTTTGAATTTTCTAAGCTTGCTTCCCTAAATTGCCTAACTCGCTTCGCTCAAATGGTATTTATTTTGGAAAGATGTCTGATAGTCTGTGCTTTTTTAGGCGGTCACCTTCTCAAATATTTTTCTTCTAAAATATAAGGCAGTTTCAATAAAGGAAGGATAGTAAATACGGACAGTACAATTGCTGCAGAGCTTAATCATTTTTTTCTTTTGGAGATAGATAAATTTTTTGTGTTTATCGCTACCCCAGATATCTTCTAAATCGCTACTAATTAAATTGCCTAATGAATAATTTTTATAAAACATACAAGGAAGAACTTCTCCATCTGGATTTAGTGTAAGGACAGTTGGACAGAGAAGACATCTTCGTATAGCTCCAATTCCTCCTGTAATAATCCTTTCATCGGTATCATAAAAAGATCTTAAAAAAATAAATGGTGTCCCATTATCCTTAGTTTGACTCAAAGCTAGTAAGGTCTTTTTGAAGAAGCTATATTGATCGCTCGTGAGCCTATGGGATAGATCATCCGTTGAGGCAAAAAAAGGTTCAGGTTCTATCCCATCTACAATCGAACCGTTAACCATTTCCTGATCAAATTCTCCTAAAACCCTTGGATAGATTGCATCTATTTTATATTTATTTAAAAAGTTTACAATGTCGGTAAAATGGTTATAATTCATCTTGGAGATTGTAACGCAGACAACAATTCTTGGGGCTTTTTGTTTTCCTCGTGCAGTTATGACATTTTCAAATCCCCTTTTAACCTTAAAAAAGGAGCCATCTACCCCTCTGATTTTATCATTACAATCCTCAATATCATCAAGAGAAAAATAGATTGTTTCCAGGCCGGATTCAACCAATCCCTTAGCAACTTCTTTGGTAAGTAGGATACTATTAGTTGGAAAATATGTCTTTATATTGTTTTTACTACAGAATTCAATTATTTTAAATAAGATATCTTTTCTTAAAAGGGCATCACCTCCAAATAACTCAATAGTCTTTATCTCATATTTTTTTAACTTAGTTAATATCTTTTTCCAGCCATGCCAATCTAATTCCTCGGTTGGAGAGCTGTTTCTCTTCCAAATGTTACATGTTTTACATTTACTTGTGCAGCGATAGGTAAGGAATAATACTGAGTCTACACAATTAATTTTGAGGTAATTGTATTCGCGTTTAAGACTACTATATAGTTCTTGGGAGATGTTGTTTATTATCATTTGTCTAATCTACCGCTTAGGCACAAAGGCACAAAGGCACAAAGGCACAAAGGCACAAAGGCACAAAGGCACAAAGGTGCAAAGGTGCAAAGGTGCAAAGGTGCAAAGGTGCAAAGGTGCAAAGTTTTTAAGGTTTTTTTGTTTTTCCTCTGTGCCGTTGTGCCTCAGTGCCTTTTTACTTTATGCTACTATATTTAATTAATACAATTAGTTAGAAAAACATAAGTTGGAGTAGTATAACCTATTATTTTACTTTGTTTTTTCCTCTGTGTTCTTGATGTCCTCTCTGGTAATCTTTTTTATTTTTTTAAAGAGTGGGGTAAGTTATTACTAATTTGGGTTAATTTATTTTGTTCCCATCCCTAATAGGATTTGAGGTAAAAATCTTTATCCCTGCAATCCTAAAGCATTTAACATAATTTACTTTTTGAAATCCAACTTTTGTATAGACCTTTATGGAAGATGTATTCCAGGGGGGAATATGACATCCGACCCTTTTAAATCCGTTTAGTCTTAAAAATTTCAATGATTCTGCAATGAGATAAGGGGCAATTCCTTTTCCTCTATATTTAGGTAAGATATAGGTATCATAGATAAAAGCCATATCTTTTGGAAAGGTCATTATTTTAGCAAAATCGACAATATAGACATTCTTAAAACCTATTTTAAGGCATCCTATCAATTCTCCTTTATAATAAACTGTGGGGAAATAATGATTATTTTTTAGGGCAATATCAGTCTCTTTGGGATTAATCAACCATTTTTCTTTTTGATTTGCCAGCCATTCTAAGGTCTTATTAAGAGAATCAAAATAAATTTCAACAGGTATGTTTGGTTTAAACTCAACGTGTTCAGCTAGTTTTTTTTTAAACCAAATGGCGCTATTGATGCTAAATAGAAATTTAAAAAGTCCCCCCCCCCCTCGATAAAGAAGTCTTTTTAGCCCTTCATATTTATAAATATGTCTTGTCTTTTTGTAAATCGCACGAAGGGGGTGGATTTTTCTTTTTATAGGTAATATTATTTTAAATTCGAGAAAATATATAGTAAGACTTAAAAAACTATATTTAAACATCAAAAAGATACTATGAGTTCTTAAGTTAGATGTCCAATTGGTTTTGTAAAAATCACAACCACCACCCAGATCATATTCTTTAATATTGTTATTGCTGATAATTGTATGTTTTATAACGTAATATTCTAGTATTGATCCTGGGGAGTATTCTTTGTAATCCTCCTTAAAGTCGCCTCTAAGGGCACAGACTGTATCCTTATATTTTAGTTGATATTCATAGGCTACTGGCTCATTATTTATTTTGAGTAACCATATACTTAACCATCCTTGAGAACTTGCTATCTTAGATAAATTAGTAAAGAAATCTCTCCTTTCTTCTAACTGAGTTATAGCCTTTCCCTCCCTAGCCTTCCAACTTTTTGCTGAGATCTCAAAGATAAGAGATAAAGTATTATCAGATTGCTTTATTTCTTCAATTGCATAGCCGTTTGCTTGACTTAACCGATTGCTTTTATTTTTTATATTCTTGTGAAGACGTTTTGGCCTATTTGAAAAATAATTATCCCAATTTGTGTTGATATAGATATATGGGGAAATTAGTCCTCTTTTAATACCATATACTTTATCCTTAAGTGATGCTAATACATCAATTAATTCACTAGTAAAAGAGCCAGAAGGGATATTTTCTAATTCTACGATATCCCACATCTCCTGTTTTTTATATATGTAATCAATTATTGCTTCAATGACTTTTTTCCTGTTTTTACTGTCCTGGTTATCAATTATAAAATTACATCGAAATGAATTATCATCTGCAACAAATTTTACTTTTCTAACTAGTATTCTTCTAAATGGCTCCCTACTTATCATTAAAGGGGCTATCCCAATAATTTTTTCCTTTTTTTTAACTAAAATAATAAAAAGTTGTTTTTGCTTACCAAGGCTCTTCCACCAACAGTTAAACCATTCATGTCGCAGGAAAACGGTATCAGTTGGACTCTTCTCTAAAAGATTATTCCATACCTTATCGAGAGATAAAAAGTCTTTAAAATTATCAATAAGTTCTGTTTCTAAAAGTAACTCTTTACTTATAGGCATAAATATTGTCGTGTTAACAGTCCTTTTTTCATTAAACGTAAATAAGCCATAATATCTATGGTATATTTAATAAATCTACCTTTTAGTGTCTTATTAAAAATTGTTATGTTGAGACAATCCTTTACCTTATCTGTAAATTTAAACTTATAGTTTTCAGCGCCTTGAAGTAGACTATACTCTTTGAGTCCTTTCTCGATTGCATCTTTAATTGAATAGCTTAAGATCACAGTACCAGGGCTATAATTCTTCCAGTCAGGGTTAAATCCTCCTTGATAAAAAAAACAGGTTTTATTGTAGATAAAATTATACAGAGCAGCAATTCTTTCTTCATTTGCTTTAAGAAAACATAGACGAAGAATACCCTCCTTAAATAAAATAGGGATTACTGCCTCATGGAATTCAGTGAATTTTTTGTCAAGAAACGCTCCAATCCTACCCTTTTCTTTCATCCTAAATCTATTCAGGTTAAAAAGATCACCCATAGCTTTACTAAGATCACCCTCTCTTTCAATTACTTCATAAGTTATATGGAACTGTTTGTTAAGTTTATTAATCTGTCTCTTTATTGAGCTCTGGGTATTCCTACTTAGAGAAGAAAAAAAAGCATCCCAAGAGTTAGGAAGTTCAATAAATGGACAAGTAGTTGCTGATTTAATTTTAATATCACAGCCTAGCCTTGAGCAAACCTTAACTATATGTTCAATGGAGCTGGATGTTCCCAGGACATTAGTTAGATGTATAACATCCCAATTTTTATTGTTTAAGATAAGGTGATTAAGTAGTAAATCTATAGCAAGATCCTCTTTGCCTTTATCAACAATAAAATCAAGAAAATCTGAGCCAACCCCAAAAGACCCCAGAAAGATCATTTTTTTAAATAGATAAAGTTTTATTAAGTTAGATTTATTTAAAATAAAAGGTGCTATCCCTATTGCCTTATTATCTTTTTTTATTAAAAAGATATTTAATTTCCAATTAGTTGTTCCATAATGCTCCCACCATTGAGAGAGCCACTGCCAGGTAAGAAAAGGTGTGTTAATCTTACTCCTTTCTAATAAATCATTCCAATGATGTTCTAAAGCAGTGAAACTTATTTTATCTTGTATTTCTTTTATAGTACACATCTTATCTCCATGTTTTTTAAACTTCTATCATCTTTTCAGCATCTTTTTTATCCTTGGTCTAATATACTTATAGGCTGTAATATATAGTAATGACGGGAATCCTCTAGTATATAGTGAACATGTGCAATAAGATCTTTCATCTGTGGCTAATTCTTGTTTCCAACGGGACTCTCCTCCTAAAAATTCTATCTTAGTGATGCCATCATTATTTGAACATAATTCCTTAATCATTTTTAAAAATAATACAGTACCAGGAGAATATTTTGCATACTCTTCTTTGTAAGATGTCTTTAGGGTGTAGTATATCCCTTCGAAGACTATGCCAAATACATATGAGACAGGAATGTCATTAGCAAAAAGGACATATGCCCTGGCCTGAGATTGACTTGAATAAGTACCAAAGATATCTTTGTAAAAGTTTTTTTCCATTTCAGAAGAGATGATCGCTGTCCCATCTCTAAATTTCCAGGAATCTTTTTCGACCTCTCCAACTATGTTAAATAGTTCATTTATTTGAGAAGAATTATCAATTCTGCATAAAGAAGATCGAAAATCTCTTTCAATTTTTCTATTCTTACGGGTTAATTCATGTCTTGTGCCCTTACTTTTACTAGATAAATATGACTCATAATTACCATTTAAGTTTATTGACCAGACTAGTTGAGGTGTTTTTTCGAGAGAATACCAATTTCTCCGTGAAGCCAGCCTAATCTCTTTTAATAATGTGCCCTCTCGTGGACATTGGATTAGAGAGATTACTCGTGGACGATATTTCGATCTTATATATGAAAGTGTCCCCTGAAGAGCCAATCTTTCTTCTTTTAAATGGAGTATTCCTGGAAAAAATGAATGATGAGGTTCAATAAATCCAACTCGTTTTTTTCCTAATCTCAGGATAGTAGCCCATAATAGATTTTTTTCTCTTGATGGTTGTTCTAAAAGAGCTGTCCATCGATTATCACCGAAATATTGTATCCATTTTTCCAGCCAGTTATGGGTAATGAATAGATTGTGAATACCGGACGAATTATATAGGTCATCCCAATCCTCTTTGATCCTTTCGAATTCACTTAAGCTTGAGATATTTAGAATCATATTATTGCCTCCGTTCCTTAATGGTGAATTGGTGAATCGGTGAATTTAAGGTATCTTTTAATTTTATGTATATTTTCATGTTGAGAAAGGATTATAGATAAGTCATCAAATAATATATTTTTTTTTTCTAACTTAATGGAACTCCTTTTGATGATGTCTTTTGTAGCCCATAAAAAACCCAACTGGAGAGGATAAGGTGTAATAATAATATTATCTTGCTTAACGAGGACTTTTTTTAGATCCTCAGACAAATTTGAAGGCGCATAGGCTATTTTAGAGACCTTGAACATAGTAAGATCACTTAGAGAATCTCCCATGGAATAAATAGGGATAGAAATTTTTCCCAGGTACTTATTAATCATAATTTTTAAAGTATATCCTTTATCAATCCCCTCAAAACCAATATCGGTTTTCCCTTGAGCTTGAATTACTTTGAGTCGAGTGAGATTAAGCGCTTCAAATTTTTTTTGTAATCTTTCTTCTGTAAGTGGAAATTTACGTCCAGGGCGGTTAGTGATTCTAAGCCCACAGATAAAGTCTGGATCCACGATAATGTTTTTTTCTTTTAAGATATATCGAAGAACTCTTTGTCTTTCCAGGAGTTGCTCCTTATTTGGTATTATTGTTTTCTGTTTTTTAGAGGCGTTCCAGATCACTGATCCATATTCAGCTATTCCATATGGAATACTAAAGGCTTCGCATCTTGAGACTACTTCCTTTAAACTGCGGCCACTATTTAAGATTGGTAAAAGACCTACTTCTTTTAGCATTAAGAACGCTTCTATCGCAGATTTTGATGTAGCTGAAAAGCCTAGACGTTCTGATTCTAAAATTCCATCGATATCTATTGAAAAGAGGGCAATGGGTTCTTTGGAGACAAATTTTCTTTTTGTAGGATAACCTAAATGTGTATTTGTAGTATTTGTTAGAAAGGTATGACACCTCTTTAAGGCTTTCTCTTGTAAGACTTCTTCTTTTGGTGAAGAAGGAGGTAGCGCCCCTACCGTATATTTATTATTAAGAGCTACTCTAAGAGATTCGGCCAGGAAACTGACATAAAGAATTTTATATAAAAAGAGCCTGTTAATAACCCCGTTGTCAAAATTAAGTGGAAATTTTTTTATAAAATTTTCTACAAGAAATTTTTCTTCCCTTTCATTCAGATTATACTGAAAAATTGCGCCAGCTAGATCATAAAGAGGATCAAATACCCTAAGGTCGCACCAATCATAGGCATGTTCGTCATAATCTACTTTTAAGAATTTTCCTATAGGAACTTGACTCGTACAATATATCCATTCATCATAGCCGACCTTTCCATCTATGACACATCTTATCCCTCCCTTAAGGAGATTAAAGAGTCTTTCCCGTATTTTTTTTTTCATAAATATAACTATAGTAGCCTAACCCATTGGTAAGCGCCTTACTAATTATTCTAAAGCCTCTTCCAAGTCGCTCTATACGATAGATGTCTTCTAATGGCGTTAACATTGAAATCTCGGTTCTTTTTGTAATATAAGAACTAAGATTGTCCAAAAAATTTTTCTTAAATAGGCATCCTTCAATCGTCAGTTTACACTTTTTATTTTTTTATTCATTACACCTATAGTTTTTTCACAAAAAAACAGATTTCCCTAAATTTTTTTTATTTTTTATAGTATCCTTCTTTTTTAATCCTTTCCATAAATTTCCTT
>JAZDLJ010000456.1:0-4351 GCA_043802115.1 bacterium
TCTGGTATTTGTCAATCATTCTTTAGTACTACAACTTCTGCTACACCATGTCCAACAGGACAATATCGTGATTCCTCTGGTATTTGTCGATCACCTTTGGATATTACATCCTGTCCGACAGGAGAATATCGTGATCCTCAAACTGGTCTTTGCAAAAAGTATAATCTTACAGCGTTTGCCACCGATCCAGCTCAACAGGAATTAACGAAAATAAAGGATTATCAATTAATAGTAGGAAAGATTGCCCTTGAATTCAGGAAAAAGCAATCTTTCCCCGCTACTGATACTAGTTATAGTAGGAGCGGTAGTGCTGCCACTGAAAAATGTGTTTCTTATACTGCTGACATGTTAGGGGATGCTCCCGTCCTAATTAACGTAGGCAAAACCACCACAACTTCTATAGAGACTTGCGTTACCGATAGCAAGGGGAAATTTGCCTTAGCTGGTAATGGTATCGAAGCTACAGATTTCGAGATATGCCTGCCTGATCTTAAGATAGCTGGAGCTGCTGATACGGACAAGACCCATTGTGTATCAAAATCTAATGTAACTGCTGATCCCAATAGTGGTAAACGAGATTTAGGTACGTTAACGATAAGAGTTAAGAATGAAACAAATTTTGATAAGTTTATCAATAAAAGTACAGAAAAGGGTACTCTGAGAAATAAGATAGAGGATTGTAATTAATATAGAATACATGTCAAAATTATACAACCACCCTAAAAAGGGCTAGACTTGCTTGCAAGACTAGCCTTTTTTAGTGGACATATAAACATTTAAAAACATCAATAGAATAATATGAGTTGACTAATAACCAGGGAATAAAAAATTCAAGGAAAATATCCAAGAAGCCGGCCTTTCAATCGTAACGATTGAACGAGCCAGCTTTTATCCCCTTTTAAAAACCACCTCCCCCAACCTCCAAAGCGGATAAAGCAATTTTTTAATAATGTCAGCTATCGTAACAACAATCTTCTGTCCCGTATCTTTTTTAAATTTAAGGCGATAACTTTCTACCTTAATAGCCGGTTCTAATAAATGTTTAATTCTTTTGTCCGCTAAGAGTATCTTTTTTAAATTTGTATATTCTGCTATCTCCTGTTTTATTAAAGAAACGACATTCTCTCTGAATTCAGTCTGTAGTATATTTCTTAGATACTCAAGAATAAATTCTACCCGTTTATATATAATAAATTTTTCATCTCCTCCTATCTCCTCCTTCAATCTCATCTCTAAATTCAATCGAAATTTCTGTATCCAGTCTATTTCATCAGGATTAAAAATCAGGGCATTTGTTTCATTAAGCGACATCCTGATAAATATATCCGCTAACTCCTGCATGCGATAGACCTGATCAATTTCCAGGAGCAGCTCATTATGCGATTTACAGGCAAGCGCCCTCTTTCTGTTATCGACTAAACTATGCATTTTTAAAGATTCTCTTAAGCTACGGGATAAAAAGTTAAAACTGCTGGCCTCTCCGGTGGCCAGCAAATCCCAGGCCTTTCTATCCGGACAGACAGTAATTATCTTTTCCAGATTAAGGCTGGGAATTAATATTATATTAAGCTTTATGTCGTTTAACAACTCTCTCAGGTTATCGGGAAAAGGGCCTAATCCATCTGTAATCATTAATATTTCCGCATTGGTTAAGAATAAATCACTGTGAATATCCTCTATCGTTTGAAGGATGGCCTTACCTATATCGGTTACCTTGGTCCCTTTGGTCGTTAAGGTCACAATATTTTTTATTAAGGACTTCATTTCATTAAGATTAGTAGCCTTTATAAGAGGGCCGGGTTCATTAGTAAAAAATCTAAAATATATTTGAGGTCCTTCCGAAGCTACACTTCTTAAATATTCAAGCACTACCGCCTTGGCAACAAGCAGCTTCTGCATCTGCTCCCCTTCCATTGAGGTCGAATTATCAAAAAGTATATAAAGCTTTTGAGTCTTATTTAAATTTCTTTCTCCTTTGATTAAATCATCTACTGAAATAGTTTTCTCATAAGGAGACTCAAATCTCTTTCTGAATAGCTCCCGGTTTAACAATTTTTTATAGAAAACCAGATCACTGTAGGCCATAAACTCTCGCGGCAGTAAAGAGCAGATTTGATCAAAGGAAGTTATCTTTTCTATGCTGAAATTATTTCCCATGACAATCTGCTGTGCTGGTTTCTGAGAGGAAGATTTTTCATTTTGGGAAGATGAGCTGGAGGTTTTGACAGAAGACCTTGCTCCTTCAAAAAGAGGAGTAAGATCCCTTTTGACTTGATGGGTGCTTGTTTTACTAAATAAGGTACGGGCTATAAAAAATATCCTGGTTAACTCTTTGGGATAAGCATCATCGAAATTAATAAAACATGAGTTCCAGTTGGGTTCAAAATAAGACCAATGGTTTAAAAAATCGTTATCCTGCAGCATGATTAATTTAATTGTCTAGGAAAATAGATTTTTATGCGGGGTTGCAGTTATTGTAAAGAAGCCCCTAACTTAGCCCTATTACGAGGGAGAGGGCTAAGTGAATGGCTGGTTTAATTAGTTAAATTATTACTAGCGCCTATATTTTTTAGATAAACTTGATTAATATCCTTCTCAAAATCTACAATAAATGACAATATTTCCGAGTGATGAACTTCTTTTTTCAGAAGTTCGCACATCTCTTTAAATAAAATTATTATTTCTGCTATCTCTGTCGCACGCGGATGGATAATCATATTTACCATATCTTTAACCTTTTCCATGAACGTAGGACTTTCTCCCAAATCATTTCTGATCGTTAATAAATTCTTTTTCCATTCGGTATCTTCTATGATAAGTTTTCTCTTCTCCTCATCTTGAAATTCGTTAAAACTTCTTAGTAGATAACCAAGGATGTTTAACACCTTAAGATCATGTTTAAAACGCTGTTTTGCCTCATCTACGATCATCTTCAATTCTTTTATCTCATCCTCTTTACCAATAGTACAAATGAGATAATGGAGATTATCCAGGTCATCGATACTGACTTCCTTTCTCCCGGCTAACAAAGCCGATGCCTTTAACAAATTTTGAGTTTTGGCAGAAGTCCGGTCGCTTATGGTAAAGGTACTGTTTTCCTGTCTGGATCTTCTATTTCTATGGATATACTGTTTGAGTATATAATTTTTTATAAATAGTATAAAATCAGGAATTTCTATGTCCTTCCCCTTGATAAGTTTTTTTAATTCAACAAGTTCATGAAGTTTAATCTTGCTATAAGGAATTGCTATATTACCCACATTATTTTTATAGATCATATCTATATTAACTTGATAATAAAGACTTTTATCCTCAGGGATATAGCTTTTATATAAGAATCTATCAATAACTGCCTCCAGGACGTCTGTAACCCTGATATAGTTAGCTGCTGAAATTACTGTGTTTAAGGAAGATTCAACAATTTGCTCTCCATTAACCAGCCTTTTTTCATTGAGCAAGGATAACAATGACCTGAGAAGCATATCGTTAGCGTCAAAAATTTCATCAATAAATGCAAAATCTGCAAGCACTATTGAGCCCTCAACATTATGAAATAATTTACCCTTTTTCATAGTCTCCATGTCATACATTCCAAACAAATTATCAGGCATAGTGTCTTTGGTCAGCTGTTTTTCAAAAACAGAAACCTTATCGAAACATCCGAGTATCTGTCGAGCGAGTAAGGATTTTGCCATACCTGTACGCCCGATTAGTAACTGATGTTCACCTGTTAAGATTGCATAGAAGGATTGTTTGATTACTTCTTTTCTGCCGACAAGATTTTTATCAATAAAATGGATGGATTTGTTGATGAGTTCGGTAATTCTAAAGATAGAATCCCAATCTGTGGATGAAGGTTTATACGATATGTTGGTATTTGATATCTCTTGCGTCAATGGTTTGTTCTCCATGGGGCATTATCCTCCACTAGCTTATATTCTTAGGCTCAGTTAGGAAATAACTTAGCCTAAGTAAAGACAAAGCCAAAATGACTACTTACCTTTATACCCAACGGCAGGGCTTGCCTTCCTTTTAGTTAAATTTTAATCACACATATAATGTAAAATGATAGACGCTTTTTATTAGACATATTTCCTAAATATATTCATTTTGTAACGGAAAAGAGAATTTTCCTTTAGATTTATTTTGTTAAAATAGCTATTTGTAGATGAGAATACCATAAAAAACACGAGAAATATACGGAAAATGATTATTGGAGCCCGCCAATTAAATTGTCCTGTTCCCGCCAATTAAAATGTCCTGTTGACTAAAAAATAATACCACAACAATAAAAAATTATCATTAAAGATCAGGACATCTATAAAATTTATTTCACCTCCTTTATCTTATC
>JAZDLJ010000487.1:0-5041 GCA_043802115.1 bacterium
GGAAAAAATAATGCCTCAGCAAAATATGAGGCACTCTTTCAGAGTGCGGGTTGGTGGGGAAATCATTACCCAGGGTTTCACCCTGGGCTAGTATGAGAGGCTCCTTCGGAGCAGTTTATGAGTTGTCCCTTCGGGGCAAAAGAGGGTCCGCCCGCAGGGCGCTAATTTAAAAATGATAAAAAAACTAGTTAGTGTAATAATACCAGCTTATAATTGTGAAAATTACCTCTGTAGATCGCTTGAAAGTGGGCTTAATCAAACATATAGAGATATAGAGATTATTGTTATTGATGATGGGTCTAGAGATAATACTAAAGGTCTGGTTCAATACTACATAAATATGTCTTCAAAGATCAGGTACATTTATCAGCGTAATAAGGGGCCTGCTGCTGCAAGAAATAGAGGAATAGAAATTGCAAGAGGTGAGTATTTTGCCTTCTTAGATGCTGATGATTGGTGGGATAAGGAAAAATTGGATAAAACAATAGGATTTATAAATGGTTATAATTTTGACTGGGTCTGTACAGCAATGACTAAAATGACAAGAGACGGAAGGAGGGTAACTAAAAGGATACCAGGGGATTCTTGGGCAATCAATTTAGCAACAAAGGAACTTAATTTATTAAAAAATGGCCTTTTTTTCTTTTCCTCAATTGCCATAAACATTCAGACTATAGTTGCCAGAAGAAGCTGTTTTGAAAAGGTTGGATTATTTGATGAGACCTTTTTTATAGGCGAGGATACAGATATCTGGTTGAGATTTGAGGAAAATAATTTAAGAGGTGGATATCTGGATGAATGTCTAACTACCTATGGATATAATGAAAAAGGTCTCACGAGAGATCATAAAAGAGATGGGTTGCAAGAGAACGCCAGGGTTGCCAAGAAACATGCAATGATCCTGGGATTATCAAATGACGTGATTAGAAGGTCGTATTCTGATTTTTTATGGCGGGTTGCAGATATCTATTATGCAAATAAAAGATATATAAGGTCAATAAAATATATTATTCAAAGTTTATTTTATAATCCAAAACACATGAGTAGGATTATAAAAAAAAGAGTAAATTTTTTTTAGGGTTAGCTCGTGAAAAAAATTAATGTCCTTTATTATGAAGTTACCTCAGGTTATGGTGGGTCATCTCGATGTCTATTATCATGGCTTAAGAGATTAGATAAAGAGAGATATTATCCCATTGTAGTAGTCCATTTTAATGGACCTGCTATCAAGGAGATCAGGGAATTAGGGGTTAAAACTATAACCATACCTTTTAAACCCTTTGTAGCCTCTGAGGTTACGTTATTATTCTCATATATATTTTTATTTTTTGAAGCACTAGTTCATTATATCCCCACTATAATTTATATATACATCATAATTAAAAAATATCAGATTAACCTTATTCATCTAAATACTAAAGTCAACGGTGTTGTCTCAGGAATTATAGCTGCAAAATTATCTGGTACACCCTGTATTTGTCATTTACATGATATCAAGGCACCTATAAAAAGGGAACGTATCCTGGCTAAATGGATTGATTGTTTTATAGTTCTGACAGATAAGGCATTGAAATTATATGAAAAAGAATATCCTAATAAAAGGCTGGAACTTATCTATAATGGCATAAATGTAGATGAATATTCCAGGATACTAAATAATAATGCAGGAGGATTAAAAGAAGAGCTGGATATAAAAAATAAAGAAAAGGTAATAGGAATAGCTGGAAGATTGGTTAAGGGTAAAGGTTTCTCTGACTTTATTAAGGCGGCTAAGATAGTGTTAAGAGATATCTCCAATGTTAAGTTTCTAGTGGTAGGTAGTGCCCCGAAAGAGGGAAAGGCATTTGAAGAATATCTAAAAAAAATGACCAGGGAATTAGGTTTGGAACAGGAAGTGCTATTTACTGGATGGCGACAAGACATAAAAGAGACAATGTTAGTCTTTGACGTCTTAGTCCAGGCTTCCTCAACCTTTCCTGAGGGATTTGGCCTAACCTGTGTAGAAGCAATGGCTTTAAAAAAACCTGTTGTTGTTACTAATATCCCGGGCCCTTCAGAGATTGTTCTGGATGGAATAACTGGTTTTGTCGTCCCTCCTGGAAAGCCAGAAGCATTAGCTGTGGCAATAAAAAGATTAATTTTAGACAACAACTTAGCTAAAAAGATGGGAGAAAGTGGTCGTAAAAGAGTAGAGGAATTTTTTAATTTGGATCTTACGATCAAGAAGATTGAGGAGCTGTATTCAATATTCAATAATTGATAATTGTTAAGGGGTTTTGTATGCTTAGTTTAATAGCGATTACATTATATTTTGTAGAAATAGGCGGGGTACTGATTTTGTCCTTAATGGGAAAGATTTATCTTAGCCTGTTACTTGTTATTCCTTTGTTTCCACTTCAGAATGTAGTAGAGCGTTTTCATAAATTTCCCCTTGGGAAGGATATTATAGATATCCTACTAATTATTATAATTTTGTGTTGGGGGTTAAGATCATCTTTAAATAAGGAGAAACTAATTGAACCAACCCCTTTTAATAAGCTCATTATTGTGATGGCTGTTTTTACCTTTATCTCATTGTGGTGGGGGACCTTTTATTTAAGACTTCCTCCCCCTCTTAGCACAAGTGATCTCCGGGTTCAAAATTGGAAAAATTATATGATATTTATCTTACTTTACTTTATTGTTGTAAACAATATTAAGAGCATCAGACAGATAAAATGGCTTACCTTGGCTATGGCTTTATCCATGATTATAATGGATTATTATACAGTTAAACAAATAGGCGGGATGACCGGTCTTGTCTCGCGAGAGAAGATATCAGGGACATTTCAGTGGACAGGCGTCAATGTCTTAGCTGCCTTTTACGCTCAGTACATCTTAGTCTTATTAGGAATTATTATTATTT
The DNA here is from genome assembly GCA_043802115.1 of bacterium. GTDB lineage: Bacteria > SZUA-182 > SZUA-182 > JAZDLJ01 > JAZDLJ01 > JAZDLJ01. The sequence continues at coordinate 2,906 of JAZDLJ010000487.1, forward strand.
ATAGAAAGGCTTTTTATGATTTTTTGTTTGGTAGTCTGGTTATTGTTGGCTTATATATTACCCTGTTTTTATATTCAAGAGGCGCCTATCTTGCTCTCTTTGGAGGTATTGTAGTTCTAAGTTTAATCAAAAAAAAGGTCATTTTAATACCCCTGATTTTATTCCTGTTATTTTGGCAGACAATCTTACCAAAGACAGTTGTAGAAAGGATAAATTATACTCAATCAGAAGAAGGAAACCTGGATTCCTCTTCACAAGGAAGATTAGAGCTTTGGAAAGAAGGTCTTGCTCTCTTTAAGAAAAGTCCGTTAGTTGGGATCGGATTCAGTAGTATATCTATAGTAGGTTTAAGTAGCGGCTATAAAGATACTCACAATATCTATATAAAAATATTGGCAGAACAAGGCATCATAGGGATATCAATTATATTACTGATATTTTGGTTGGCCTTAAAAAGTGGTTGGAAACTATATAAAAATGCTGATGATAAATTTTTGAAAGGTCTGGGATTGGGATTTACTGCCTGTGTTGTGGCAACCATCATTAGTAATGGTTTTGGGGACCGCTGGACGTTTCTCCAAATAGGGGCTTTTTTTTGGGTATTTTTAGCCTTGGTAGAGAGAGGGAATCTCCTTGTGAAGATAGAAGATGAGAAGTTGAGAAGACAGGAAGAGGAGAAAAAACAATGTTGAGAAGAGTGTTATTTTTACTTCTTGTATTCTTGGCTTCTCGACTTCTTGTCTCCTATCTTTTAACGAGGGGATAATGATAAAAAATATTTTACACTTAAGAAGTAGCAATGGAATCTTTGGCGCAGAGAATGTAATTCTTAACTTATTAACATATAAAAAAAATGATGAATTTCAGCATCACTTAGGAGTATTAGAAAACAGGAATAATACCCATAACTATCTAATTGATAAGGCTCAAAATAAAAAGATTATAGTAGTTCAGATAGACTGTAAAGGTAGATTAGACATAAAAACCATTTCTATTCTTAGAGATTACATAACCCGAAATAATATTCAATTGATTCATTGTCATGATTATAAATCAAATTTTTATGGACTTATTACCGCAAGGCTAAAAAGGATAAAGATAATTACTACCTGTCATAATTGGGCAAGTAATACAAAGAGGATGAAGATATATAAGGCAATTGATAAGTTTCTGTTAAGATATTTCAATGAAGTGATTGCTGTCTCCGATTCTGTGGCAGATGAATTACAAAGAGGAGGGATCCTTAAGGAAAAAATAACGACCATTTACAATGGTGTTAATATAGAACGTTTTTCTGACAATGGATTTCAGAAGTTCTATACAAGCAGACTAAAAAGAGAATTAAATATAGGGCCAGATAATAAGATAATCGGGACAGTTGGAAGATTAACCTCGGAAAAAGGCCATGCTTATCTAATAAAGGCAGCCAAAGAGGTAATCCAAACTGATCCTAATGTAAGATTTTTAATAGTAGGAGATGGCCCGTTAATGAACAGCTTGCGAGTTATTGCCTCTTATCTGGAAATTGATAAGTCCATTATTTTTCCTGGGGCAAGAGAAGATATTGTTGAACTTTTGAATTTAATGGATATATTTGTCTTACCATCATTAACAGAGGGCATGCCTCTAGCCTTATTAGAGGCAATGGCTGCTCAGAGACCAGTGATTGCTACTGAAGTTGGTGGTGTGCCCAGGGTTGTAACTAATAACCAGACAGGACTTTTAATCAAACCAGCGAACGTTTCTGCTATAGTTGAAGGGATAAGGTTATTATTAGCAGATATTGAAAAGGCGGGGTTGTTAGCTAAGTCAGCCTTTGAGTGTGTGGGGCGAAGATTTAGTTTAGATGAGATGGCGCGAGGATATGCGTCTGTTTATCAAAGATGGCTACCTACCCCTTAAACTTTCCCTTTTGTTTTATGGCTCAAAAATTATATCCTTACCTTCAGGCCATATTTTATAAAAATGTTCACAATTAAAGGTCAATAATTTATTTACCTTTTTTTTTTCGCTGTTTTAGCCAATAGAGCGTCATAGATTATCCCCCCAATTAGACCATTCTCAGTCATCTTTTTTATTACTGATAAATAATCAGATGAAGATACAGCAATTCTCTTTTTGACTTATTTGTTGATG
>JAZDLJ010000469.1:0-5538 GCA_043802115.1 bacterium
CTCTGTGGCAAAAAATATCTTAAAAGGTATCCTCTTCAAATTTCATGGTAACTAAATTTAACCAGGATTTGTTTTTAGCCCTGAAAGGGCGTTATATACTAGCCCAGGGCAACACCCTGGGCTGATATATAACGCCCTTTCAGGGCTAAAGACTAAAAAAAAATTGCCCTGAACATTATTACTTTACTTTTTGAAGAGGATACCCTAAAAGCTTAAACTACTTTTCTTCTTAAATAAAGAATGCTTAAATACTCGTTCAGCAAAATGTTGTAGGCACATCTATCTTAAAAAAATACAAAATTAGAATTGCTGATCAATAATGAGAAGTGCTGTAGAGGGAAAAAACATGGTTGAAAAAAAGTTGGTTTCTGATATCGATTTCATGAGTGAAGCTCTTGGATTAGCTAAAAAAGGGTTGGGACGGACAAGCCCAAATCCTTCTGTAGGAGCGGTTGTTGTTAAAGATGGGGAAATTATTGGAAGCGGTTTTCATAAAACTGCTGGTCAACCTCATGCGGAAATAAGCTCCTTGGAAGAAGCTAGAGAAAATGCGAAAGGTGCAACTTTATACACAAATATAGAGCCTTGCTGTCATCACGGGCGAACACCTCCTTGCGTTGAAGCGATAATAAAGAGTGGGATAAAGAGAGTAGTCATTGCTATGCAAGATCCAAATCCGAAGGTGAATGGCAAAGGGATTGAGATATTGCAACGTCATAAGATAGAAGTAATTACGGGGATACTAGAACAAAAGGCACGTAAATTAAACGAGATTTTTATAAAATATATTACAACCAATACTCCTTTTGTAATCCTTAAATTAGCCTTAACAATGGATGGTAAGATTGCGACTAAGACAGGGGATTCAAGATGGATAAGTGGTGAAAAAGGTCGGTTATATGTACATAAAATGAGAAATGTAGTAGATGCTATTATGATTGGGATTGGAACCGTTATTCGTGATAATCCAAGGTTAACTACACGGTTACCTGCTAGATATCAACCAAGAGACGCTAAAAGAGTAATTATTGATAGCCTTTTAAAGGTACCAACCAAGGCTGAGATTTTTAGTCAGAGTTCTTCAGATGAAATTATTATTATAACAACATTTAATGCCCCTCAAGAAAGGGTTAAAAATTTAGAAAAGGTAGGTGCTAAAATACTTTTTGTTCCTTCTACAGGGAATAATAAGGTTAGTCTGAAGCATGCTATTATAGAGTTGAGTAAGTTAGAAATAACAAGCGTTATGATTGAAGGAGGATCAGAAATAAGCGCTTCATCTTTACAGGAAGGGATTGTAGATAAAGTAATCTTTTTTATTGCTCCTAAGATAATAGGCGGAAATAGTGCTCCATGTGCAGTAGGTGGTGAAGGTGTAGCGACCCTGGAAGAGGCAATTAAACTTGAGAATATAAAGATGTGTAGGCTGGGAGACGATTTGATGTTGGAGGGGTATGTAAAGAAATAAGAAGTTGAGAAGATAAGAGGCTGAGAAACTGAGAAAACAAGTGCACAAAAAATAAATTTCGATATTCGAATTTTAGAGTTAACGGATGTTTACAGGACTTATTGAAGATATTGGTGAAATTAGAAATATCATTAGGCAAGGGGATTTATATAAGTTAGAGATATACAGTAAAAAGATAATATCGGACGTAAAGATTGGTGATAGTATAGCTGTAAATGGGGTTTGTTTAACAGCTACATCTAAAAACGAAGATAGCTTTTCTGTTAATTTTGATGTATCACCTGTTACAGTTAGAAAGACAAATATAAGTGAATTAAAGGTTAGTGATAAAGTTAATCTTGAGCGAGCCCTTAGATTGTCAGATAGGTTGGGAGGTCATTTAGTAAGTGGACATATAGATTGTATTGGTAGGGTTAATAAGATACTGAAAAAATCTGATGAATTGCTTATTGAAATAAAAATAATTGAGCATATCCTGAATTATGTTACTCAAAGAGGCTCTATTTCAATAAATGGGATTAGTCTGACGATCGTTGATTATAATAAGGACAGCTTTACTGTATCAATAATCCCGCATACAGCCAGGATGACTAACCTTGAGAGTATTAAATTATATGCATCTGTAAATATTGAGTTTGATATGATTGCTAAATATCTGGAACGTCTTTTAGGTAAGGCTGAGGGGAAGGGTGTTTCAGAAGAGATGTTGCAAAGATGTGGATTTGTTTAATTTAATTGTATGAAAATTTTGCTGATTATACTACTCCAACTTAGGTTTTTCCAGGTGATTGTGTTGGTTAAAACCAGCATGTTAAGGCATAAAGGCATTGAAACACAAAGTTTTTTTAAGATTTTTTTTGTTTTTTCCTTTGTGCCTCTGTGCCTTTGCTACTTTGTGCCTTAACATCTAGTTACAAAACTAACTTACATTACCTCAGAAAAACTTAAAATGGAGTAGTATAATCAGAATTTATCAATAGAGGTGAGATTGAATTATGTGTATTAGTAGTATCGAAGAATGTATCAACGACATAAGACAGGGGAAGATGGTTATTGTTGTTGATGATGAGGATCGAGAGAATGAAGGAGATCTTACTATCGCTGCAGAAAAGATTACCCCTGATGCCATAAATTTTATGGCCAAATATGGAAGAGGCCTAATCTGTCTACCAATGACTGCTCAGAGATTGCAGGAATTGGATATCCCCTTAATGGTTAAAGAAAACACCTCGAATTTTAACACAGCTTTTACTATATCTATTGAAGCTCGGCATAAAGTTACGACTGGTATTTCAGCCGGTGATAGGGCTACTACAATTTTAACAGCTATAAATCCGAATGCCCTGCCAGAAGATTTAGCTCGACCTGGTCATATGTTTCCTCTTATGGCAAAGGATGGTGGTGTTTTAACTAGATCTGGGCAAACAGAAGCCTCTATTGATCTGGCCAAGTTGGCAGGCCTTTATCCAGCAGGTGTTATTTGTGAGATAATGAATGATGATGGGACAATGGCCAGGATGACCCAATTAAAACAATTTGCCCAAAAATTTGGTCTTAAGATCATGACTGTCAAAGATCTTATTACTTACAGGACAAAAAATGAAAAGTTTGTTCACAGAGAGGCCTGTGCTAATTTACCAACAGAGTATGGATTATTTAAGATAATAGCCTATGCGAGTTTAATTGATAAACAACATCATGTTGCCTTAGTTATGGGAGATTTGGATGAAAATAAAGGGGAAGAAATTTTAGTAAGGGTTCATTCTGAATGCCTTACCGGAGATGCATTAGGATCGTTAAGATGCGATTGTGGAGAACAACTTAAAACAGCCATGAAAAAGATAGGAGAGACAGGTAAAGGGGTAGTCTTATATATGAAGCAGGAAGGTAGAGGTATTGGTTTGCTTAATAAAATAAAGGCCTATGAATTACAAGATCAAGGGCATGACACAGTAGCAGCTAATGAGGTATTGGGATTTAAACCCGATCTGCGTGATTATGGTATTGGTGCCCAGATTTTAGTAGACTTAGGGTTAAAAAATATAAAATTATTAACCAATAATCCACGGAAGATAATAGGGCTGGAAGGTTATGGGATAAAGATAGTTGAGAGAATACCAATTGAAACCTCGCCAACTGACGACAATATTTATTATCTAAAAACTAAACAAGAGAAACTTGGCCACCTATTGAATGTCAGTGAACAGTTATCAGTGAACAATAAACAGTGAATACTTAGGGTGGTAGATTAGTATATAATTATTTTATCTGATAAATGATAAGTGTTATAAGGAGGTATTTTTTTATGCCTAATATTATTCAAGGCGATTTGCTTGGAAACGGTTTAAAAATAGGGATTATTCAGTCTCGATTTAATGACTTTATTACTGATAGGCTCTTACACGGGGCATTGGACGGTCTTATCCGACATGGGGTTGATGAAAATTTGATAGATATTGTAAAGGTACCGGGTGCATTTGAGATTCCCTGTGCTGTAAAAAAATTGCTTACTACTCCTAAAAAATACGATACAATTATTTGCTTAGGCGCTGTTATTAGAGGAGCTACCCCTCATTTTGAATATATTAGTGCGGAAGTTACTAAAGGAATTGCTCACATAGCTATGGAAACAAACATACCCGTTATATATGGTATCTTAACTACCGATACAATAGAACAATCTATTGAAAGGGCCGGAACTAAGTCAGGGAATAAAGGTTGGAGTGCTGCTATGTCAGCAATTGAGATGGCAAATTTGTATAAAGCACTCAATGTATAGAACTTAAATTATAAACTATTATTTTTTAGATTCATTCATCTTTCATAATTCATCATTCAAGAATATGGGTAAAAGGCGAGCAGCCAGAGAATTTGCTTTACAGATCCTTTATCAGGTAGATTTGGTTAAAGTAGATGCCGACAAAGCTTTGGATACATTTTGGTCAGAACGAAAACCTTCAAAAGAGATAAAAGATTTTACCAATACATTAGTTAGAGGGGTAGGCCAAAATTTAAAAATGCTTGACGATCAGATAGGGAATGTTGCTGAAAAGTGGGATATCTCCAGGATGTCAACCGTTGACAGAAACATATTAAGATTTGGTTCTTTTGAAATATTTTTTTTATCAGACGTACCCGTAAGTGTGACTATTAACGAGGCGGTAGAGATTGCCAAGAAATATAGTACAATAGAAGCGGCAAAATTTATTAACGGAATATTGGATAAGATTGCTAAACTTGCAACGGGGAAAAAATAGCTTTTTTATTTTATCCCCGTTGCAAGTATTATTTTGAAAAAACAAGATCTTGATTGGCTAAACAATCCTCGTGAAACCTTTACGATTTGTGGTAAAGTTATTATAGATAAATCCGTCTAACTAATTCATGCAATTGACACTGATTTGGAATAGTTCAAAGAATTCCACTGGCAGACTGGTATAAAGTAAAAAAACTACTTTATACCAGTCTGCCAGTGGAAAGAGAGCGCTTGTGCTGAATAATCTTAAAATTAAGGTAGGTCAAGAAGAATTAACAAACTCTATAGACTGTGAAGTCCTTGTTTGCTATCTTTATCAAGACATTAGGCCACCCAAAGGGATTATTGGGGCGCTTGATTGGAGGCTCAATAATCTTGTTTCCAAATTAATAAGAGATAAAAAACTTAATGGAAGTTTTGGAGAGGTAAGTTTGATTGCTACTCAGGGAAAATTTCTAATCCCAAAATTTTTACTTTTGGGTTGTGGTAAGTATAGTGATTTTAATCTTGATAAATTAGATTTATTATGGAAAGATATTGTTGTTGTAATAGGTAAAATGAAATTGTTAAATTTTGGGATATTATTTGAAGAGTTCCTGATAAAGATATTTAATGTCCACTCTTATCTTAAGATAGTGTTAGAAAATCTTGTAGGGGATAATCATAGTAGGGCCTTACTAATGGAAAAGATGATCCTTTATTTTTTAGTAAATGGAACTGCTAAAGATTGTTATGAGACGAGGGAATATATAAAAACTATTTCAGGTAAAGAGAGATATAATTCGATCTTAGAACCTACAGAGGAAGATGAAGG
>JAZDLJ010000473.1:0-10396 GCA_043802115.1 bacterium
GTATCCAATATTTTGCTGAGCGAGTATTTAGTAGGCTTTTTGTAAATTTTCTTAGCGCAGTTTTCCGTAAAATTGCCTCTGTTTGAGCGGAGCGAGTTAGGCAATTTAGGGAAACAAGCTTAGAAAATTCAAAAAGACTACTCTACGAGTGAAGCAAATTTTGGAGGCACATCAACAAATAAGTCAATTGGAATTCTACTCAGGCAATAAAAAATGTTAACAACTTTTGACCTTAAATTTAGGGTATCTTGTTTTTTAACTCAAAAAATATCAACCTGTAATGAAGAAAAAGTAAAAAAGCTACTTTCTTTTCATTACAGGTGAAAAGGGGGAGGATCAATGGAAGCAATCATGAGCAGTTGGCAACAAATGTTAAATCTCTATTTTGTTCAAAGTGGAGCTGGTCTTGCAGCTATTGGGGCGGCGTTAACCTTTTCATTGGGAGGTATCGGTTCAGCAAAAGGGATATCAATCTCTGGAGGACAAGCAGCCGGGATACTTTCTGAAAAACCAGATTTATTTGGGAAACTTTTAGTTATTATGGCTCTCCCTGGTACTCAGGGTTTTTATGGCCTTATCTGTACCGTAATGACTGCTATGAAAACTGGATTATATAGCGGTAAAATAACCGTCTCTCCTGCACAAGGATTGGTGATATTCTTTGTTAGTCTAGGAGCAGGTTTAGTTCAACTCTTTAGCGCTATCGCACAGGGAGAGGCTGCTGCTGCCTCAGCTAACTTCGTTGCTAAAAATCCAGGAGAAGCAGGAAAGGCTATTCTAATCCCAGCCTTAGTTGAAACCTATGCAGTACTTGCCTTGTTAGCAGATATTTTATTATTATTCTGGGTGACAAAGGCAAATTTTTAACCTGAAGCTACTTTTTTTTGAAATTTATGGAAAAAAAAGAATTATTAATTTCGCAAATTATCAACTTCTTTAAAGAGAAAGCCCGATCATTTAATATAGATATGGCTTTTCTCTACGGATCATGGGCAAGAGGGTATCCTAGAGAGGATTCTGATATAGATATAGCTATTCTTTTTTCTCCTGAACCAACTTCTGAAGACGATGAATTTAATCTAATTACTGAAATATCATTAGATCTTTTAATAAAATTTAAAAAAGAGATAAGTATTTTATCTATTCAAAAGGATTTTCTTAAGCCAATGCTTTATTACAACGCTATAGTCCTTGGTATCCCTATCATTATAGTTGATTTTGATAGATATATATCACTGAAACTCCAGGCTATTTCTATGATGGAAGACTTTAGCCTTTTTGGTATAGGATGGCAATTTGAGGCAGCTAAAAGAAATTTAATGGAGCTAAATCATGTCTGATTTTAATTATGCTAAAGGCCGAATTAGTGAATCCCTGAATTTTATTTTTAAAGAGATAAACGAATTTGAGAGTGATTATCTGGGCAAGACCTGGCATGATTATCAAGATGATACAAAACTCCAAAAATTAATGGATAGGACTATTGAAAATATTCTTACTGCCTTAATAGAAATTAGTGGGACAATTCTTACCCAGGAAGGGACAGCAGTAGAAAATTATTGTGAAGCATTAAAAAAATGCAGCCAAAACTATGGTTTTACTGAAGAAGAAAGTACTAATTTAGCGAAATTTGCTCTGCAGAGAAACAGACTTGCTCATAGATACCTTGATTTTCGATGGCAGGCGATAAAAATGTTTGTAACTCAAAAAGAAGCAGTAAAAAAATTATTAACTCTAATTCTAAAAAATGAATCAATAAATAGGGAGAAACAATGAGTCTGGAAAAGATTCAACAAGTAATAATAGAGGAAGCCCAACAAGAAGTAGAAAAGATAGTCAAGGAGGCGGAAGGGAAGGTTAGGCAAGTAAGAGAAGCAGCGAAAAAAGAAGCAGAGGAAAATTATCAAAGAAATCTAAAAGAGTTAAAATTAGCTATAACTAATAAAGAAGAAAGATATATAACAGAATCTCAAGTAGAGACGGGCAAAGCAGTTTTACAGTTAAAAAATCAACTTATAGATGAGGTCTTTGAGAAGGTAAAACATAGTTTATTGCGACTTAACGATAAGGACTACCTTGAATTTATAAATAGATATCTTGTTTTAAATCTTACCCCTGATATTAATACAGTTATTATTGATGAGAGGGATAAAAAGAGAATAACTAAGCTATGGCTTGACAATTGCACAAGGAATATAAATAGTGAGATTAGAATAAATATAGTTACATCTCCTGATATTGAAGGGGGATTTATTCTAAAAGGAGAAAAAGTAGAGATTGAATGTACTTTAAATCAATTGATCCAAGACAAAAAGGAAGAATTAAAACCGAGGGTATCAAAGGTATTATTTTAATTATACTTCTAATGGATAAAAAATAGTTTTTTTATTTTTTATCCATTAGAAGTATAATAGTTTGGAAGTAAATATTCAGTAAATCCTTTTTAAAAAATATATTTTTACCACAAAGAATGTGTTTTTTGTGGTTCGGGTTACTATAAAACCATGAGTTAAGGATTTCCCAAGGGTTTATTATATTTTTAAGGATAAAAATTTAATAGCGATGCTTAATTTTGGTTACACTCAAATTTTTTGTCGAAAAGCAAGGCAGGTGTGGTTTGACACAGGTAAGCACAAATTGCAGGAGAGGCGAAGAATTGAAAAAGGCCTTAAAAAATGTCTAAAAAGGGCTTTACCCTTATCGAACTTATGGTAGTGGTTGCAATAATTGGGATATTGGCAACTATTGCTGTACCAAGTTATAAGCATTGGATTGAAAAGGCCAGAATTAATGAAACCAAAAATAATTTAGCCAGGATAAGGGCAGCGGTGACACTATATAGATCAGTAGAAGGAATATATCCTGCTATGCTACAGGATTTAGTAACTGCTAATGGATATCAGGATGGCAATGTGACTGTTAAGTATCTGGATCAAATTCCTGCTCCGTATATTCCTGATCATGATACTTGTGCTGATTCTTGTGAAACTGGAGTTTGTGCTGCTGATGGTTTCCCAGTCTGTAATTATGTTTGGGCTGATTTAGACGAAGCAGGGTTTATTGATGGTAATGGTGCTCCTCTTTGTGCCGATGATCCATGTGGCAAATGTAACTGTTGGATATATATTACTGATAGGGCTGAAGTGAAAGCCCCCTGCCTTTGTAATAATGTTTATAATGAAAGATGTCCTTTTGCAACCTGGTAATTTTTTCCCCAACTCCTAAATTCTCCGATGAGGGGAAGCGAATTTTAATGATAAATTAAGAAGGCACTAATTAAAAAAATATGCCCAAACAAGATTACAAACCCATCACTCCAACTAAATGGAATTACGCCTCAGGCTGGATAAAGGCACTGGAGAAAGATATCATCTCTAATTCACAATTCCAGACCATTATCTCCGGTAAGACAGATAACGATCTCCTTAAGTCCCTTGGCGAGACAATTTATAAAAACCTCCTAAAGAATCAACATGACCTCTGGAATAGTGAAGAGCTCCTGGATAAATTTGTACAGGAAAGGCTTAATTCAATAGGAAAGGCTTCGCCTCAACCTATTGTCTCTGATTATTTCAAGGTAAAACCAAAAATGCAGCAGTTAAAGATACATTTAAAGAATGAACTAAGTAAACAAGGTGAGGATAAGGGTAAAAAGCTTCAGATGGTTGATTTTGTCTCAGATCAAAAGATGCTTACCAAACTTTATGAAATTGGAGAAAAGTCAGAAAATGAATTGATAAAAAAGTATACCGACTCTTATATAGAGTTAAGGAATTTATATGCCCTTTGGCGTCTTAAATCCATGAATAAAGGTTATGGAAACCTTGAAAGTATAATCTTTTTATTTCCAGGATCACAATTTAATCTTAAGTATATGCAAGATCTCTATGAAACTCCTTTAGAAAAATGGGATGAATCTCTAACTGAACCAGGATATCAGGGGATATTTATTGAGGATAAAGATCTCGATGGTAGAAAGGCTATCCCTAATATTGAAAAAAGATGTGATGATTACCTCCTAAATCTTATAAAACCTGCTAAATATATACCTTTTGGTATTGAGGTAGTTTTTTCTTATGTTGTTGCCTTTCTTGCAGAGATTCTTAATATTAAAATTATTATTATTGGAAAATTGAATAAATTAGCAGAGGATATTATTCAAAAAAAGGTAAGAGATTCCTATGTCTAAGATCGCAGCTCTTGGAGAAAGAGATGCCTTGCTCTGTTTTAAGGCACTTGGGGTAGAGATTTTTCCTGTCACTATTCCTGAAGAAGGCATAAATAAACTTAAGACCTTACTTACTGATTTACAATATGGTATAATCTTAATTTCTGAATCTATTGCTAAAGATTTTTCCAGTGAGATTAATCAGCTTCGACAAAAAACTGAGGTTATAATATTAGTTATCCCAGGTTATAAGGGTAGTTTAAATACAAGCTTAATGGAGATAAAGAAGTTGATTGAACGAGCAGTGGGGATTGATTTAATTTCGAAGGATGGTTGAACGGGTTACGATGAAACGGTTTACATAGGAGATAACTAACTTATGGAAGAACAATTAGGAAGAATAATAAAAGTCTCAGGGCCATTAGTTGTTGCTGATCAGATGAGAAACGCCAAGATGTTTGAGATCGTTAAGGTAAGTACAGAAAAACTCTTAGGTGAAATAATTGAGATTAGAGGTGAGCAATGTTCTATTCAGGTTTATGAAGAAACAGAGGGGATTGGTCCTGGTGATCCTGTTTATCCCTTAAAACAGCCTCTAAGTGTTGAGCTAGGTCCTGGTTTGATAGGGTCAATCTTTGATGGGGTTCAGAGACCTTTAGATCAATTAAGAATAAAATATGGAGATTTCATTGTCAGAGGAGGAGATAGTCCTGCCATATCCCGTGAAAAAAAATGGGGGTTTACCCCTACTGTTAAAAATGGAGATCAAGTTGTTGCTGGAGATGTTATTGGGACAGTTGATGAGACAAAGGTAGTTAAGCATAAGGTGTTAGTTCCTTTTGGTCTTGAAGGTGAGGTTATAGAGATAAAAGAAGGTGAATTCAGTATTGAAGAGACAGTTTGCCTAATCAAAACCAAAGAAGGGGAGAAACAATTAAATCTTTTACAAAGATGGCCTGTAAGAAAGGCAAGACCTGTAAAAGAAAAGTGTCCTCCTCGAGAGATGTTAGTTAGTGGGCAGAGGGTAATAGACATGCTTTTTCCTCTTTGTAAGGGTGGGACAGCATGTGTTCCAGGTCCTTTTGGAAGTGGAAAGACAGTAGTACAACATCAATTAGCTAAATGGTGTAATGCAGATATAATAGTCTTTGTAGGGTGTGGTGAGCGCGGCAATGAGATGACTGATGTACTGCTGGAATTTCCTGAATTAAAAGATCCAAAGACTGGCGAATCCCTGATGAATAGGACTGTCTTGATAGCCAATACCTCAAATATGCCTGTTGCTGCCCGTGAGGCCTCAGTATTTACCGGTATAACTATAGCTGAATATTATAGAGATATGGGTTATAATGTGGCACTAATGGCAGACTCAACCTCCCGTTGGGCAGAGGCTATGCGTGAGATGTCAGGCCGATTAGAAGAGATGCCAGGAGAGGAAGGATATCCTGCTTATCTAGCCTCTAGGATTGCTGGTTTTTATGAACGTGCTGGGAGTATAAAATGTTTAGGTCAGGATGAAAAGACAGGCACACTCAGTGTAATTGGTGCAGTTTCTCCGCCAGGGGGTGATTTATCCGACCCAGTTGTTCAGGCTACCCTTAGAGTTGTAAAGGTCTTCTGGGGACTAGATGCTAATATTGCCTATCGGCGACATTTTCCAGCTATAGATTGGTTAAAAAGTTACTCCCTTTATAATGATGAGGTAGATAATATTTCAAAAGAGCAAGTGGACAATAGATGGAAAAGTAATCGGATTGAGACCATGAAGATATTACAAAAGGAATCTGAACTGGAAGAGATTGTAAGGCTTGTTGGAATAGATTCCCTGTCATCTGAAGATAAACTAACCCTTGAGGTAGCTAAGTCAATTAGAGAGGACTTTCTCCACCAAAACGCCTTTAGGGATGACGATGCCTATACCTCTCATCAAAAGCAGTTTAATATCCTAAATCTCATCTTACTTTATGGCCAGTATGCAACAGAGGCTCTAAAGGATGGGGTTGAATTTGAAAGGATTGCAGATTTACCGATAAAAGCAGAGATTGCCAGGGCTAAGTTTATTGAAGAAGATAAGCTTAAGAGGTTTGAAGAGATTGCGAGGGAGATGAAGGGGCAGTTTGAGACACTTACAACAGCTATAAAATAGGTTTTTTTTATTTTAGAGCCGTTGGAACTTGTTTTTTTTAGGTTTAAGGAATAACGTTTATTTGTAACTAAGTTGGAATAGTATAAAAGCTAGATAAAAAAAAGACTAAAAATAAAATATTAAAAACCTGATATTTTATCCTCAGAAAAAAAAGCGTTTCTGAGGGTAAAAATATCAGGTGTGGGGGAATTTCCTTGAGCAAAGAATACCGCACAATATCACAAATCTTTGGTCCACTAATGCTGGTTGAAGAAGTAGAAGGGATAAAGTATGGCGAGCTGGTAGAGATAAAACTTCCAACTGGGGAGACCCGACGAGGACGTGTCCTAGAGGCCCTCCAGGATAAGGCATTAGTTCAGATCTTCGAAGGCACTGTGAATATGAATATCACTGAGTGTAAAGTAAAGTTTTTAGGCAAGGGGATTGAACTCCCTGTCTCTCCTGATATCCTTGGTCGAGTCTTCGATGCCTTTGGAAGACCTAAAGATGGTGGCCCAGAGATAATCCCTGAGCAGAAGATAAATATTAATGGTAACCCTCTAAATCCGTATAGCCGTGATTATCCAAATGAGTTCATTCAAACAGGCATCTCAACTATTGATGGGATGAATACCCTTGTAAGAGGACAAAAATTACCTATCTTTTCAGCTTCTGGCTTACCTCACCCACAGTTTGGGGCTCAAATAGCTCGTCAAGCCAAGGTTCTAAAGACGGGAGAGAAATTTGCTGTAGTCTTTGCCGCTATGGGTATAACCTATGAAGAGGCAGAGTATTTTATCGCGGATTTCAAAAAGACAGGGGCTATAAATCGAGCGGTCTTATTTATCAATCTAGCCAATGATCCACCAATTGAGAGGATTGCCCTTCCAAGAAGTGCCCTTACCTGTGCTGAATACTTGGCCTTTACTATGGATATGCATGTCCTGGTCATTTTGACAGATATGACTAACTATTGTGAGGCATTAAGAGAAATCTCGGCTGCTAGAAAAGAGGTGCCTGGCCGTCGTGGTTACCCAGGATACCTGTATACTGATCTAGCCACAATCTATGAACGTGCGGGTAGGGTAAAAGATAAAAAAGGTTCAATCACCCAAATCCCAATCCTGACCATGCCTGAAGATGATAAGACTCATCCTGTCCCTGACCTGACAGGTTATATTACTGAAGGACAGATATTCCTCTCTCGTGAGATTCATAGAAAGGGTATTTATCCATCGGTAGATGTTCTTCCTTCTCTCTCAAGATTAAAGGATAAGGGTATAGGAAAAGGTAAAACAAGGGAAGATCACTCCGACGTTTTAAATCAGTTATTTGCTGCCTATGCAAGAGGAAAAGAGGCTCAAGAATTAGCTGTAGTCCTTGGTGAATCAGCACTTACCCCAACAGATTTAAAATTTGTAGCCTTTGCTGGTGAATTTGAGGATAGATTTGTGAGACAGAGAGAGGATGAGAATAGGAATATAGAAGAGACCCTTGACATTGGTTGGGATATGCTGAGTAAGTTACCGTACGAAGAGCTAAAACGTATTCGGGATGAATATAAGGAGAAGTACTTAAAAAAGGTGAAAGGGTAAACGGGTGAATCGAAAAAAGATAATAATCCCCTACTAATTTTTTTATTTTTACCCCATTAATCTATTAACCACTTACCTACTCACCGTTTATTGGAGTATAAATGAGACTAAACGTAAATCCAAATAGAATGGTTTTATTGCGGCTGCGAAGGAGGCTTAATTTTGCTCTCCGCGGTCATCACCTCTTAAAAGATAAATTAGAAGGTTTGATTAAGGAATTTACCATATTAGTAACAGATTATAAACATCAAAGAATAAAGGTAGATGAAGCCTTACCAACTGTTTTAAAGACATTCCTGTTAGCCAAGGCTACCTCATCAACTGAGATAATTGAAGATGCCTTAAATTATCCCCTTGGAGAAATAACTGTAGATATCACTCAAAAAAGTGTTATGAATATCAAGATTCCAAGGTTATCTATTCAAGGAGAGGTAGACCTTTTTTCCTATGGCCTTATTAATACGCCCTTAGAACTTGATTTTGCCCTTACTTCTTTAAATGATATATTTAAAGATATTTTAAAATTAGCAGAACTAGAATCAGCCGTGAGGATTATGGCTAGAGAGATTGAAAAGATTCGGAGACGAGTCAATGCCCTTGAGTATTTCATTATCCCTCAACTTCAAGAAACCATAAAATACATTAGATCAAAACTTGAAGAGATCGAACGTTCTAATGTTTCCCGCCTAATGAAGGTCAAGGATATCATTCGGTCCCACTAAAAGCAAGAAGCTGAGAAGACAAAAAGAGATAGAAGTTAAGAAGATAAGAAATCAAGAAGACGAGAAAAAGCAGACATCCTTGTTTTAACTAGCTAGTTAATTTTGGGAGAAATAGAAGCTAAATACAAGGAGTCTTTTCTCAACCTCTTTACTTCTTGTCTTCTCATCTTCTTATTTTTTAAAAGGGAGTTCCCTTATGCTAAAACATATAACAATGTTTTTATCAGGATTACCAATACCAAAAGAGTTAGCAATCATCATTCTCTCTATGCTGCCTATTTCTGAATTACGAGGAGCTATACCCGTTGCCAGGACTGTTTACAAATTTAGCCTCATTAAGTCATTTTCCTTCTCAATCTTAGGAAATTTTTTGTTTGTCATCCCATTTTTATGGTTTCTAAATAACCTATCCTCCTATTTTATGAAATACCACTGGTTTAATAGATTGTTGACCTGGTGGTTTAATAAAGTAAAAATTAAAAGTGCAGAAATTAAAAATTTTAAATTTTGGGGGTTAATTTTATTCGTAGGCATCCCCTTGCCAATGACTGGGGCATGGAGTGGCTGTGTCGCAGGATATCTTTTAGGAATGGATTCAAAACGGGTCACCTTAGCCTGCATCGTAGGAATACTAATGGCAGGGATAATTGTAACTTTAGCTACTGAGGGACTTTTTCGATTATTTATGATCTTTTAACCTTAAAAAATTCCCACTATTACCAGAGCCACATTTGCCAGGGCATGAATTATAAAAGGCACTCCTATAGAATGGGTTTGCTCATATAGATAAGCTAATGCCAGACCTCCTATTAAGGGGATAATAGGGATGTACATTAAAACTGAATGTAGATACGTTAAAATATTAATGAATGTTAGATCTTTTATTAAAGGGATAATATGGATAAAACCAAATATTACTCCTGAAAAGATAATACTGCTTATTACCCCCAATTTACTTCTTAAAGAATTATAAAGTATCCCTCGAAATACGAACTCTTCTATAAGTGGTCCAATTAAGCCTCCAGCAAGGATATATATCAAAAAAAATCTGTAATTCCTGAGTAAATGTATCCTGTCCGGGTTGAAAAGGGTTTGATGAAGGTATCTTTTGGTTAAAAGGTAGTATCCTGCTTCTCCAATTATTCCAATAGACATCAAAACCGCTGAAGTCTTAAAAATTAAAAGGACAGAATTTGCCCAGTTTTCAATATGTAATCCTATACTTTTAATCCTATACCTTCTTGTATAAATAAGATAAAAAAAAGCAATTCCCCCCTGAATTAGCCTGATAATTGAAGTATAGAAAAGGCTTAAAGACAACTCTCCCACCTCTTGGGGAGGTATATTTTTTACCTTACCTATATAATTAGCTAATAATGGGGTTAATTGTTGGACAAGATGCTGGCCATAATTAGTAGCCCATATCTTTTTCGCAGTTAATTCTAAGATAATTATAATAACTAAAGCAACCAGGCTATCATAAAGGTGGATAGTATCTTCTAAAGTGTTTTTCATTTTAGCTATTATAACTCTCTATTTAATCTATGTTATCTTTGTCAATTTCATGGATAACTTTCCGAAGTCAAACTCTGTTTTGGACCATCTGTTACCATCGAATTCATACAAGGTTGTATCAGAAAAAGTGAATATACTACTCCAACTTAGGTTTTTCTTGGTACGTGTTTTGCATGCGTTTGTAGAAATCTTTGCTTCGTTCGTTGAGTAATCTTTTTGAATTTTCTAAGCTTGCTTCCCTAAATTGCCTAACTCGCTTCGCTCAAACATG
>JAZDLJ010000481.1:0-4080 GCA_043802115.1 bacterium
TGCGTCAAACTTTGTTGCTGAATAAGATACTTGTGTCATGCTTTTTCTCCTTTTAATTGAGGGTTATAAGATTAAAAGATTTCTCTTATATATACCCACTTTTAGGAAGCTTGACACTTTATCATATCATCTCTGTGGCAATCTTTAAAAAAATGTAACCTGACAAATGAAAGCAACAAAAAGTATCATTTTAACCCGTTCGCAGTATAAATTTCTTAATTCAGGATTACTTTGAATGATGGTATTTAAATAGGGGGACATTTAGTTGTTCCTTTCTGAATCAGAATTACTTTTCAGAAAAGGTAGGTAAATCGACAGGCTGTTACGGAATGCCATTTTTGGCCCCTTTTTATTTTTAACTAATTGATTTTATTAAGACGTATTTTTAAAATTTTGCATTCCGTAACAGCCTGTCGAAAGCGTTTATACCATGTGATCCAAAATGCAATCGGGAGGCTGAAGTAGATTGGGGAGATGCAGCAGCTATAATTAAAGGGGTAAAGATGCCGATAAACTTATTTTGTATGCGGTCTCGAACTTGACTCTTACCTTGCCGTGACTTTTACGGGTCTCAACTGTACCAAAATTTCTCAGGCGAACCCGGTTTCCCAAGATCACCGTTTTACCATTTCATCAACATCTAATAAAGCAGATACCTTAACAAAGCTATAACCCCTCTGAGATACTCCTTCAATAATTTCAGGCAATCTTTTGTATACATTATCAGTTGATCGTCCAGCATTTAAATGCATTAAAATAATCCCACCACTTGCCCCATTATTACTATTACTACCAAAGTTAACAATCTTGTTTTTTATTTCTTCTGAAGAAAAATATATATTTGAATTCTCGTCTATTACCCAGTCTAGAGAATCAAGTCCTTCTTCCAGACTTTTACCACTTGTCCAACTTATATGTTGATAACCCAACTCAGCAGCCCATTGTCTAATCTCTTGATTATGTTCACCATAAGGAGCCCTCCAAAAAGGAGCTATTTTTTTATTTGTAACCTCAAAAAATTTCTTGGCAACACTCCCTAACTCTACATTAAGAAATTCTTTATTAACATGTGGTAAAGTCGCTTGAGTATAGTATTTACTATAAAAAGTCAAATGGGGATGAGTATTAGTATGATTCCCAATCTCATGACCTTCAAGCACCATCTGTTTAACTAAGTCTGGGTTATTTTCAATAAATTCACCTGTTATAAATATAGTACATCTAATCCCCTTTTCCCTTAAGATAGATAAAATTGCAGGAGCTGTGCCCGCTTTTGAACCAGCGTCAAAGGTTAGGGCAAGAGACTTCTCTTTTGTTTTAACCCGAGTCACACTCTTACTTAACTCTGTTATTAATCGTTCTCCTCTTGATTCTACCAGGTCTGATTCGATAATAGTCGGAAAGGACTCCTTGACCATAACTTCTATACATTTAGATAGATAAGCGACCCCGTTTCTATCTAAAAATCTAGTTTCAACCCGATTAGATAACTCTGGTAGGGGCATGTTTAAAAAAAAGTATTCCCTATTTGAAGTAACTGTAACATCTTTTAATTCATCATTAATATATAGCTCAACAACTCCTTCATCTTCAATGGATCCGCGTATATTAATTCTTTTACTAAAGCTATCAACTTTATTCATTACATTATCTTGAGAAAATAATCTTTCTAGGTTGCCAGATAAAAAAGATTTAGAATATGCCTGTAATTCTTTATTCATAATCCCTTTCAAGGTGATAAGGAGAAGATTATTATCTACATCCGTAATCTTTTCAGTAAAAGATAGTTGAGTAGTCATGTTATTAACAGGAACGAGGTTTTCAGAGATAACTACAGAAAGTTTCTTATTTGAGTCTACTTTTGGGGGAAATACTTTATGATTGAAAAAAGAAGAATAAATGGAGAAAAAAATGCTAAGCAAAAAAAAAGATGTTAATAAAAGACAAGCATATTTTATTTTTTTCTTTTCTAAAAGGATACTACTTCCCCTTTTATAATACATTAAAGGGGAAATAGATATCTTTTTCCAGGAATAGATAACCTGACTTTTAAATCTTGCTAAAAGAAAGCGATGGTAACAGTTTTTGCTACAAAAGGTATGTTTAGTATTGTTAACAAAAAAACATACCTGACAAAGGCTTCTCCAACACCAATTACACCTGGTAACAGCTTTAACATCAGGATGATTTTCACAATATAACATCTTTTTAAATTATGAATTATGAATAAAAAATGATGAACAAAAAATATTTAATACTGCCTCTTCTGCAATTTATGACCAAAAAAAATATTGTATTTATTATTTCAATTTGACTTGGAGGACTCTGTCCTCTAAACCTCCTGGAATTTATCGCTTTTAAGGGTAATTTTAAATAGGAGCAAAAAGGATTTTTTTTAAATTTATTTTTTGTATACCTTGTGATATTATAATCTCACTCATACAGAGGATAGGGGCAATGCTGGGAAGCGACCTGAGATCTGACATGAGAGGGTATTTGGGCATGCTTACTTTTAAGCACGGCCTTTTTTATATCTATAATCTAAATTACCCTTAAAAGCGGTAAATCTCAGGGGTTTGGGGACAGCGTCCCCAATTTAATAAATAAATTTCTCTCCATTATTTTGGTCACAAATTGCAGAAGAACCATTTCTTTTTATCAATTTTCATCATTCATCATCCCTTTCAACCGCTGTATTCTTTCCCAGGTATCGTATAGCTGTGGATATATCTTGTAGGAGTCTTGATAAAACCTAAGAGCTTCATGATGATCACCTTCATTTTCTTTCGCTTTCGCTTTTTTATAAAGAGAAATAGCATCTTTTGTTAACGACTCTGCTTTTTCTAAGGTTTCTTTAGCTTCATTGTCCATAGGATTCTGTCTTAAATATAATCTTAAAGAATTAAAAGCCCTATCAAATCTCTTATTTGAATAAAACCTTAATCCCTCTTCTAATATACATCTTCTTTCTCTTCCAACCTCTATAGAACAGGGTTGCTTTAAAAATGCACGTTCTTCACACCTGATTCTCTGTTCTTGGTTATTTGGAAGCAAAGGGAAGTTTATATTTTCACTCTTACTTGTGTCTTTATTAATGTTATTTGTTTCATTAAGTTGAGGAGTATTTGGTTCATCCGAAGATACTTGATCTGAAGATACTTGCAATTCATGATTTGTATTTTGTGATTCGTTAATCCCTGATTCCTTAACCTCGATCTTAGGTATGATAGGAATAACTTCAACATTCTGAACTGAATTACTATTTTTAAAAATTGTTTGATCTGATTCTATACCTTGCCCTTCTTGTTTATTGTCATCATCATCATAATATAAAGATAAATTAGGCTTATTATTAATAACTACATTATCTTTTGAAGCTAAATTTTCTCCTTTCTCTGCTAAACCTCTTCCTTTTTCTTGTGCTACATCCACTATATACTTATGATCATTATCTATATAGCTCCTTTTAGGTGTATTGTTAAAAGAAATATAAATAAGTGCTATAAAACTAATTAAGGCTAAGATAAAAAAAAATAATATCTTATTTTTTAACTTAACAAATTTATTATTATTATCTAAACATTTTTTATTTTCTTCTTTTTGAGGCTGCTCTGTTAGTAATTTATTCTCATCTATTTTATCTTCTAATTTTATTTCTGGCATATTATCCCCCTCTATCTCATTAACATCAACATCTTCTTTTTTAGCTTGTTTATATTCCATATCTCTATTATCAGAAATTAAATTACTGATTAACTCATTTGTAGTAGCTATAGTATCTTTTATCGATTCGATATATTTCGTTAACTCATTGATACTTTTATTATCATCCATTGAGTAAAGATTGTTGCGTGGTTAAGTTATTAATTGGTTGAGTAGGGAGAGATTAATTGCCTTATAGCAAAAGCTACCATATCTACAAGATATTGTCAAGCTAGGTTATTAAAATTGCAGCAATTCTAATTTTGACTTATTTGTTGATGTGCCTCCAAAATTTGCTTCACTCGTAGAGTAGTCTTTTTGAATTTTCTAAGCTTGCTTCCCTAAATTGCCTAACTCGCTTCGCTCAAACAGAGGCAA
>JAZDLJ010000003.1:0-11116 GCA_043802115.1 bacterium
GCAATTTTACGGGAAGCTGCACTAAGAAAATTTATAAAAAGCCTACTAATAACTCACTACAGCAAAATTTTTGTCTTCTCTTGCCTCTAGATACTTAGAGAATACGGTATTTATTTTGGAAAGATGTCTATTAAAGACTGACCTTTGTTAGTAGGCTGATAAAATTTGTTTTGAATACAACTACAATTTTTCCCTTGCTATGGCAGGTTAAAAAAGGGTATAAAGAGAAAGCTGATACAACTTGGTTTTTTTATCCATTGGCTTGTTGGATTACGTTGGTTGTTTATGTTATATGTTAAAGGGATGATCAAAAATGAGCAAAAACTACACTATTTACGCCACCAGCATCGACTATGCTCCTAAATGATGAAAAAGTTATTGAGTTTTTTAAAGTCATTCAGAATAAACTTCTTTGGGCTATAAGCGGTCAGACTTAAGGGGAAGGTATCGTGGGGAGATGTAAGATCAAGGATCGGGCTGGGTGGCAGGAAAATTGAGTAATTTATAATGTCAGGATATAGCTTAAAATTTAGTATCTTAATACCAACTTATAAAGGCGCAGATATAATAAGTGAAACATTAAGGAGTATATTGTCTCAAGGTTTTAATAATTATGAGATAATAATCCAGGAAGATGCTTCAGGAGATAATATAGAAGATGTTATAAAATCTTTTAATGATGATAGGATTAAATTTTTTAGGAATGAAAAAAATTTAAGTTATGCTATTAACCTAGAAAAAGGGAGAAAAAATTGTACAGGGGATATTATTTATTTAATGGGGCAAGATGATATTCTGGGGTGTGATGCCTTACTTAACACCTATAATGCCTTTATGATGGATAAAAATATAGGTGCTGTCACTAGGCCATATTTTTGGTTTGATAAGAGTGTAGATATTCCAATTAGAGCAAAAAAACAATTAAGTAAAGAAAAAGATGAAATCGTTAAGATTAGTGATGATTTTAATAGGGTTGTCGAGGTTTTTAAAACATTAGATCAATTGTCTGGACTTGCTTATAGAGTAAGGTACATGGATATCGGGTTTCATCCGGACTGCTTTCCTTGTCATATCTATCCATTTGCTTCCATTTTAAAAAAACACCCAATTGTTTTTTTAAAGGATTACAACATTGCTGTTAGGACATCTACAAGCCAGACGAGGTATATATCCTCTATTTATGAGAAATCTCCCATGAAGAGTTGGGTTGAGATGTTTGAGAATGTTTTTCCAGAAAAGGAATTTGATTCTTTTAGAAAAAAAATCATAAAAAATTTTGTTGCTGTTAATTATGTTGGTTTGGTCCAACTAAGGAATTATGCCAGATATTTTGTGTTTCTAAGAGAGATATACTATCTAATTAAGTATCGGTGGCATAATATTTTTAAGCTTATCTTTTGGTTTTTTAGTATTGGTTGTGTAATTATGCCTGCGTCATTGTTGATTCATTTGGTTGATTGGTATAAAAACAGGGTGAATTCAGGGTTGTTGGGGGATATAGGGTTTAGGTATGAGATATGAACCTATCTACGATTTATACGTAATCAAAGCGTAAAGTAACATTTTTTAACCATGGAAGAAATCTGAAAAAAACTGAGAAAAACAACTGTAAAAATGCATATCAATAAAATTTTAGAATTTATAGCCTGCCCTTACTGCGCAAACGAAAATCTTGCATTAAAAACAGACACTCTTACTTGTGAGAGTTGCCAAAATGTCTTTCAGGTCATTGATGGAGTGCTAGTTTTAATGAAAAATGAGAACCTATATGAACAAGAAAAGAAACAAGCGGGATGGTTTGATAAACACTATTCCCAATTCTCTAAAGAAAATTATAAACTTGAGAATTGGCGTTTGAGTATGTTGAATAGGATATTTGAGACTCCTTTTAAAAGTAAAGTAAAGACATACTTGGATATAGGTTGTGGTGCAACTGGGTATACGACAATTGAAGCAGCAAAGAGAAATAACTGGCTTTCTTTTGGGGTCGATATCTCTATTGAGGCGATGTTAAGGGCAAATAATTTGGCAAAAAAACAGGGCGTAGATGATAGAACAGCATTCTTGGTCTGTTCTGCTGAAAGTCTGCCTTTTCGGCCAGGTTCAATAGATTATATCTCGGCAATCTCTGTGCTAGAACATCTAGAGGCCGATGAAAAGGCTATAAGAAGCCTTTATGCAATTCTTAAAGAAAATAGATATCTTTACATCTGTGTTCCAAACACCTATAAACGAATGTGGCCATTTTTATGGCCTATTTATCTATATTTAGATCATCAGATTGGGCATAAGAGGCATTATTCTATTGAAGCTTTAAATAAGAAGATGGAAAAGGATGAACGCTTTGAAATGGAAGAAGTCTTTTATAATGCTCATCTCATCAAACTTTTCCAGCTTATCCTTGATAAGTTTTATTTGCTTGATGAAGAGAAGTGGTGGGTAATGGAAAAAAGAGATATCAATAAAAATCATTTTGGGATTCAATTAAATGCCATATATAGAAAAAAATAACTGCAGAAAACCTGTATTAATTATTAATCCTCCGCTATATTTTTCCAATGGGATACCGCATGCCTTGGATGTTTCTGTGCCACCATTGAGTATCTTATATCTTGCCTCATATATTAATAAGTATTCTGATGACTTTATTCCAATGGTTATAGATGTGGCAGTTGAAAATATTACTCTAAAAGAGATCGGTGAGAGAATAAATAAAATAAAGCCATTTGTAATCGGAATATCATCTATGACACCACAATTACAAGGCTGTGTTGAACTAGCGGAATTTATCAAAAATAACATCTTAGATAGACCTAAAATATTTTTAGGAGGGCCTCATATAAGTGCTGATCCTGATTTTATCAATCGCTTTAGAAATATTTTCGATTATGCAATAACAGGCGAGGCCGAGAAGACCTTTCTAGATTCAATAAATAATATCTTGCATAATAGGGATATTCCTAGGATACAAGCGGGAGAGGTTATTATGGATTTAGATAGCATTCCTTTCCCTGATAAAGGCCTAATATCCAGAAATAAATATAGCCAATATGAATCCATGATCTTTTCACGAGGTTGTCCTTATAAGTGCTATTATTGTAGTCGTCCCTCGATTAGTAAAAAAGTTAGATATCGTTCTGTAGAAAATTTATTAGGTGAGATAAGATATATTTATAAGTTCTGTGATGGAAAAATTGACTTTCAGGATGATACTTTTACAATTGATAAAAAGCGAGTCCTAGAGTTATGTAAAGGGATAATCAAGGAAAATCTTAAAATTGAATGGAGATGTAATACTAGAGTTGATCTTGTAGATGAAGAATTATTGTCTGCGATGAAAAAGGCTGGATGTAGTTTAATACATTTTGGGATAGAATCAGGTAATGAAAAATTAAGAAGAGAGGTTATAAAAAAGGGAAGTTTTTCAAACAAGCAAATAGAAGGTGTTTTTAAGATATGTAAAAAACTCGGTATAAAAATAGCTGCCTATTTTATGATTGGTCATCTCGGAGAGACAGAAAAGGAATTAAATGACACTAGAGCGTTGATCTTAAATTCAGGGATTGATCTTATGGGCTTGTCTATTCCTACCCCATTCCCAGGTTCAGAGCTGTATGACAGAGCTAAGGAGAAGGGGATAATGAACGAACAAATTATAGATCAGTTTGCCAGGAAAGAGATAGGAGAGGGATATACAGGTGTTTATCCAATATTTATCTCTGAACAATTATCCAAAGAATATTTGTTTTCAGTAATGAAGGATATAAATAGAAGATTTTATGTTAATTTTAAAACCTTTTGGAAAAAAATTAAAGAAGATATTACATCTTTTAATAAAATAAAAAATGATACTAAGGATTTTTTTTCTCTCTTATTTAGAGGGATATCTACAAGAAAACCTTATGTATTAGGTAAAGGGAAAAAATAATGAAAATAGTTTTTGTAGCGATTGCCACAGAGAATTTAGCAATAGAATTCCTATCCAGTTTTTTAAAAAAAAATGGACATGAGGTTGAGGTTGTCTTTGACCCGAGACTCTTTGCCAGTGAGGCAGTAACTTCTAAAAAATTAGCCAATGTTTTTGACATAACTAAAGAAATTATTTTACAGGTAAATGAAAAAAAACCAGATATAGTAGGATTTTCTGTTTTTACCTTTAATTACCAACGTTCGTTAGCACTTGCACGGGAAATCAAAAAAAAGAATAATAAAGTCCCTATTATCTTTGGTGGCATTCATCCGACCTCAGTCCCTGAATTGGTTATAGAGGAAGATTGTGTAGATATTGTTTGTATAGGGGAGGGTGAATATGCCTTATTGGAACTTTTACAGAATATTAATTCAGGGGAATCGAAGACTAATATAAAAAATCTCTGGTTTAAGGAAGGTAAGAAAATTATTAAAAATCCTTGTCGTCCCTTGATTAATGATTTGGATACGTTACCTTTTCCAGATAAAGAGCTTTTTTATAATATTTATCCAGGATTTATAAAGAATGATTATTATACTGCTTCTAGCCGAGGTTGCCCATTTGCCTGCACCTTTTGTGCGAATAATGTCTTGCATAAGGTCTATAGAGGACTGGGTAAATCTGTTAGGAGAAGGAGCCCTCAGAATGTAATTAATGAGTTGATTCAGGCTAAAGAAAAATTTTCAATACGACAAATTACCTTTGTTGATGATGTATTTGTTCAAGATATTGGTTGGTTAGAGGAATTTGCTCGTGCATATAAAGAAAAGATTAACCTGCCTTACATAATTATTACACATTATCTTTTTGTAACTACTCAATTAGTTAAACTTTTAGTTGATTCAGGCTGCTATTTTTTGCTTTTTGGCATTCAGAGTGCTTCAGTGAAAACACGGAAGGAAACTCTTAAGCGATCTGGAACAAATGAGGATATTGAAAAGGCTTCGCTGATTTGTCACGAAGTTGGACTTAGATTTTCGGTTGATCATATTTTTAATATCCCTGGAGAGGGGATAAAAGAACAGGTAGAGGCCTTGGAACTTTATAACCGAATAAGGCCAACGGTGATTAATTCCTATTGGATCCAATATTTTCCCGGAACGGCAATTATTACTAAGGCGGTTGAAACAGGAATTATTAAAGAAGAAATGGTTGAAAAAATAAATAGAGGTTTGACCTCTACTTCATTGGTTGTTGGGCTTGGGAATAAGGATAGTTTTAATCCAGATTTAGTCTACGCTAATTTTCAATTTTTTTTCATGTTGTTACCGATATTACCTAAATCATTTACTAATAAGGTAATTCAACACAAGCTTTATCTTATGCCTTTTAAGTCGCCGATGATTATTAATATAGGGATTAAGTGTTTTATTAATTTTATAAGTAAAAGAGGCAGTGTCTATTGGGGAATAATCAAAAGTATTTTTTATTTTATGAGGAGAAATATCGCGCTTAAAGATGCTTTTAAAGAAGGTTAGTTTTTCCCAAATTTTCGACCTGTACGATTAGAATTTTGAGAGTTACACCTTTTCAAGATGTTGTCGCGTCTAATAAGTTAATTATACAGATAGAATTTAAAGTTACTCAAAGCGCTGTCCTTTCTATATTTTTGAAGAAAGATTACTTATAGAGCATACAATTCACGATGAACCTAGATATAAAAAAGAATTATATATTAACTTAATCAGTAAAAGTATCCTTATCTTTCTGCGCTAATATAGTAATAAAACGTGCATGTCTGGGGTCTAATCTTGCGAAAAATTGGGGTAATGGAAAAAAACCAGCACTTAAACATTTTATGATTTTGAATCCGTTATGTTTAAATAACTCTTTTAGTCCCAAATAAGAACATATCATTTTATGTCCAAATAATTCAATTTTTTCTTCTTCGTGTTTTTTCATGTAATGCGGAGATAAGGGATTTCCTAAATGATACTTCATACTAAGAACTTGAGAAAACGGCTCGTATCCCAACAAAAGTGCGATAATATTTGCGATGCTACACAAATTCTCTGTTGATATTATCAGATAACCATTTTTTTTTAATTTCTTCCCGCAATTTAACAAGAATCTGTCTTTATTTAAAATATGTTCAAATAGTTGATTCCCGTGAATAATATCAAAGGTTTCATCATCAAAAGGAAAAGGTTTCTCTAAATTGGCTGTTTTTACTTTAATCCCTTTTCGCAGAGCTTCTTTTGCTGTTTCTTTATCTCCTTCCACACCGTACACATCAAAATCTTGATCAAAACTACTCAATATTTCTATCAAGCTCCCGTTACCACAGCCAAGATCTAATACTTTAAAATCAGCTTTACCTATTTTTTTAAACGTATATCGCAAAGATGTTTTTATGTTCTCTGCATTATAATAGTAGAATTCTTTGTTATAGGTATCTATTAAAATTTTTTTTAACATAATGTAAAATACAGATAATTTTGTGGGTAACGATTTAGCTCACAATTTCAAATTTTAACCAGGGAAAGGCTAACCTTATTTGATAACTTTAGCACCTACCTGTATTATCTGTCAACCTTTTTTTCATTGGATCAGCAATTCTCATTTTAGATTTTTAAAACATAAAAAATTTAGGACCCCACTTCTCCTTTCTTGCACATTTTCATAATTAGCATTGCTGTCATTAGATAGTTATTTTAGATGTCTATTCATTTTATTGGAAAAATTGTTGTCAAGAAAAATTGTTTGAAAAAGATATTTAAAAATGATATAGTATCGTACAAAATTACCATTTCATTTCCTCCTATACTCCTTTCTTACACATCTTCAAAATGAGAATTAGTGCATAGAATTAGGGGACTGTGATGCAGATTATTATATAAATAAAAAGGCCATTCACTATAAAAGAGCATGAAATTCACCGTATAGGTCTTCAACGGTTGGTATGCCCATTAAAATTAATTAAGTGTTAAAAATGGGAAATTAAGTGTTTAGGAGAATTCTGTATGAAAAAATTACCACTAGGGATCCAGACATTTTCAGAGATAATAAGAGGGGATTATATCTATGTACTCGACAGTGATAAGTTCTTATGTTCCCGCTACTATAATTTTTTCTATAATAATTTTCAACTTTTTTTTACGCTCTTACCGATATTACCAAAATCCTTTACTAATAAGGTGATTAAAGATAAACTTTATCTTATGTCTTTTAAGTCGCCGATAATCATTAATATTGGAATTAAGTTTTTTATTAATTTTATAAGTAAAAGAGGCAGTGTCTATTGGGGAATAATTAAAAGTATTTTTTATTTTATGAGGAGAAACATCGTTTTAAAAGGTGGTTTTAAGGAAGGTTAGCTTTTTCCTAAATTTTCGAGTAGTGGACACTTTTTTATTTTTTTTCAACACAGAGCACAGAGGATACAGAGATTTCACAGAGAATTCCTTAAATAACTCTCTATTTTATTTAATCTTTTCTCTGTGGTCATCTACGGCGATCCTCTGTGGACTGTGTTAATCTTTTAAAAGAATGTAAACTGACGCAATGAAGGATGCTAGATTATGCAACGATACACCAATAAAGAATTGTTGTCCCTCTTAAATGATCTCGAATCTGATCTAGTAGAACGAAAAGAATCGTTTAATGGAGATGTACCGAAAAAGGCAAGGCAGGCGATCTGTGCCTTTGCTAATGATTTGCCAGGTCATAACAAATGCGGGGTATTATTTATTGGGGTAAGGGATAATGGTGAACTATCTGGCCTTAATATCACTGATCAGCTTTTAATATCCTTGGCAAATATGAAGAGTGATGGGAATATACTTCCTCTACCTGTTATGACTGTGGAAAAACGAGAGTTAAAAGATGCAGAAGTGGCCGTTATTATAGTACAACCATCTGATATGCCGCCAGTTAGGTATGATGGAAGAATTTGGATACGCACTGGGCCTCGGCGGGCAATAGTAAATGAGCAAGAAGAACGTATCCTTATTGAGAAACGACGGTATAAAAATCTCCCCTTTGATTTATATCCTATCCCAACAGCGAAGCTTTCAGATATTTCACGGCTTATTTTTGAAAATGAATATCTACCTACAGCCTTTGCTCCAGATATAATAGAGTCAAATAATCGATCTTATAAAGAACGTCTTGCAAGTTGCAAGATGATTGTCTCACCGTCGGAACCAACTCCTACTATACTCGGTTTGCTGGCTATTGGTAAAAATCCGCAAGATTTTTTACCTGGTGACTGCATTCAGTTCCTTCATATTAAGGGTATAGAATTATCTGATCCTGTTATTGATGAAGAAAAGATAAGTGGCGGTGTTGCTGAGATGCTTCGTAGGAGCGAGGAGAAACTTGCTGCACATAACAGGACAGCAATTGATATTGTCTCCGCCTCAATTGATATTAAATCACGAGAATATCCTCCTGTAGCTCTACGACAGATATTGTATAATGCGATTCTTCACCGGACCTACGAGAAGACAAATGCTCCAGTAAGGATATATTGGTTTAATGATCGTATTGAGATTATCAGCCCTGGCGGCCCATATGGTAATGTGACAGCAGAAAATTTTGGATGCCCTGGGATAACTGATTACCGCAATCCTAATCTAGCAGATGTCTTGAAAACCTATGGTTTTATCCAGGCCTTTGGTCGCGGGATTGCAACCGCACAAAAAGAAATGGAGAAGAATCAGAACCCGCCAATAGAATTTAAAGTCAGTCAAAGCGCTGTTATGTGTATATTAAGGAGAAGGCCATGAGCATTCCTATCTTGACCTTTTTTAATAATACGGGAGGCGTTGGCAAGACATCACTAGTCTATCATCTGGCGTGGATGTTTGCTAGCTTAGATAAACGTGTGCTTGCAATTGATCTAGATCCTCAGGCAAACCTCACATCAGCCTTTTTGAATGATGATAAGATTGAACAACTTTGGGATGCTGCTGAATTGGGCACTACTATTTATCATACAGTAAGACCGTTGACTGGTGTAGGAGATATTGCAGAACCTGTTCTTGAGAATATCGCTGTAAATCTCTATTTACTGCCAGGTGATATAGAACTCTCAGCTTATGAGGAGGTTATTTCTAACGAGTGGCCATCAAGTATGAATAACAATAATCTTTATAGGCCGATGAGGATATTAAGTTCTTTTTGGCAAACAATGCAAAAGGCTGCCCAAATAATAGATGCTGAGATAATTCTAGTTGATATAGGGCCTAATCTAGGGGCAATAAATCGTTCTGTCCTAATTTCTACTGATTATCTAGTTATCCCTTTGGGGGCTGATCTTTTCTCACTACAGGGGCTTCGTAATCTTGGACCTACTCTGAGAAACTGGAAGATCCTCTGGGAAAGACGATTAGATAATTGGAGGAACTCCAATGAGGCCAAGTGCGATTATCCTAATGTACATTGGCCTGAAGGGAAGATGCAGTCTATCGGATATCTATGCCAACAACCTGGTGTTAGACTTAGCCGTCCGATCAAGGCATATGATAAGTGGTTTAACCGTATTCCCTCTGTTTATCGTGAATCTATCTTAAATGAGAGGGTTGACAACGATATGATTCCGGAGAATGATTCATATTGTTTAGGCACTATTAAACACTATCGTAGTCTTGTTCCTATGGCTCAAGAACATAGAAAACCAATCTTTAACCTGACCTCAGCTGATGGAGCAATTGGCAGTCATGCCAACGCTGTAACTGATGCCAAAGCTGAATTTCGTAGGCTTGCTAGAGTAATTGCTGAAAAAATAGGGGTAAGCTGTGTTCGGTAGTGTTGTATAGGTCTAGGAAATGCGGGGTTAGGTATCGTGACAAAAGAAAAACTTGAGGAGATTAGAGAACGATTTAGACAAGGTGATTATTCTGTTAGTGATCACGCTATTATTGAAGCTCGAAAGGATGGAATTGAACCGCAGACAGTTACTAACTTAGAATGGGTTGCTATCCATGGAAAGGTTATTGAGGAATACCTTGATCGGCAAAGGAGTTTAGTATATGCAAATTTATCGAAAGAGGAGTTGCCTATTCATATTAGACATCTTTCCAAAATAAATCCTTGCTATGGGAAGCTTTAGAAGAATCATCATTTTTTTAAAAATGATGTATCCTTTATTTAAGCCTTTTAAAAAACCAGATTGCTTCGTCGTTATACTCCTCGCAATGACAGAAAAGGACGTCTCTCTTGGTCATTGCGAGGAGTATAACGACGAAGCAATCTCAAGTAGAAATGTAAACTGGCAAATAACAGATGCCAAAAAAAATTTCAACCAGTCTTTAGCCCGCCCAGTTTAAGGGTTTATTTTGGAAAGATGTCTATTGTCATAGAATATTCTTTCCCTGATGAACCAGTAATAGTCACAGCGTACGTACCTGACAGACGTTTTTGGATTAACTCTCAAATTCGAAAAATACAAAAAAAAAGAAAGGGATAAGCTTATGATTAAAATTAAATCAAGACCATGTCCTGAATGTCAAGGGAAAATGCATCTCCAAATTATTAATCTTTTGTATAAAAAGGAGGGTTGCGATCTTCAAATTGAAGTAATTGGTATCCCTGCTAATGTGTGTACGCGCTGTTTTTATAGGATTATTCCAGGGAAAATTGCTAAATATATTGATGCCCTAGTTGACCCCATTTTTGAGTCCGAAATCAACCAGCAAGAGAAACTCTTACCTTCTCCACACATTGATATCCAATTTCCTCCAATAGAACGAGAGGTATATGCTTATTGAAATAGAGTTTACAGTTTTTAGCATCTTCTGCAATTCGTGACCAAAAAATAGTAGTGGCAACAACAGTTGCTAGATATTATAATATCATAAATTTAAACATGAGCGTAAGTCTATAAAGGTCAAAGCTTAAAATGAATATTGGGATAAATTCAAGGATCTATCAGAGTGAGTCTACAGGTATTCCTAATTTTATTAAGTACCTATATTCGACAATAGAAAAAATTGATCATAAAAATAATTACTTTTTTTTCCAGACGGACTTAAAGAAAAAGATAGGTCAAACTTATACTTGCAAGACCTTTAATAATATTGTGGGTAACTTTTTGTTCGATAATTTTCAAATAAATAAATTGATAAAAAAATATAATATAGCAGTTTTTCATGGAACCTCTAATTTAATTCCTTTTTATAAAGTTCCAAATGTAAAATATGT